>CAZKOC010000226.1:0-3825 GCA_964554275.1 uncultured Weeksellaceae bacterium | reverse complement strand
TCTTTACACGGATTAGAAGGAATTACTTCACATCAGGGAGCGATCATCATTGAAAGGAACAATAATTTAACTTCTCTTGATGGATTAGACAATCTGACTTCCGTAGGAGGGAATTTTCGAATAGGATATACTGCTTCTGCACCCGAAGCGGTTGCTTCTATACAAGCGCTGAGCAATCTTGTTTCTGTTGGGGGAAACTTCAGCATACTTACCCAACCGGATTTAACGTCGCTGGAGGGATTAGAGAACCTGGCTTCTGTCGGAGGAAACTTTGATATGAGCCTTCTTACGGGATTAACATCTTTAGAATCGCTGGAAAACCTTACTTCTGTCGGAGGGAGTTTAAATCTTTCACTTAACAGTAATTTAGTGACCTTAGATGGGTTCGAATCATTGACTTCTGTTGGGGGATTAAGGCTTGCCGGTAACAACTCCCTGACATCCATTGAAGCATTAGGAAACATCACAGCGGTTACAGAAGATATTACTATTTCATCAAATTCCAATTTAATGACTTTACAGGGATTAGAAGGTATTGCTTCTGTAAGTGGAAATGTTACTATAGCTTCTACATCTTTAGAATCCTTACAAGGGCTAAACAATCTTATCTCAATAGGAGGATATCTTGATATTTATTCAAACAATGATTTGCTTTCATTGGAAGCACTGGGAAACATAGCTTCGGTAGGAGATTATCTTCGGATTAACGGGAACGATAGTTTAATCACTTTACAAGGATTGAGTAATTTAAATTCCGTAGCAGCCAGTCTCTCTGTCGAATTTAATGATAATCTAACTTCTCTCATGGGATTAGGAAATCTGAGCTTTATAGGGGAGTCACTTATTATACGAGACAATGACAATTTAGCTTCGCTTCTGGGATTAGAAGGAATTACCGGTATTCCCGATGGTACTATTGAAATTTTCAATAACTCAAGTTTATCTTCTTTACAAGGGTTGAATAACCTGGAATCCGCAGGCTGGACTTTTCGCATACAAAATAATCCTTCGCTTACAACATTGCAGGGATTGGGAAATTTGGCTACGGTAGGAACTTATTTTTACATACTGAACAACACGGGGTTAATTTCCCTTCAGGGAATAGCTTCTTTAACCTCAATTGGTGAAGTAGAATCCGGTGGCGCTAAATTGCGAATAGAAAATAACACATCACTGTCTGCCTGTAGTTTAGAGAATATCTGTGAATATATAGAGAATGGAGGTTCGGCCAGCATCAGTAACAATGCTCAAGGCTGTAATTCCGTAGAGGAAATAGAGGATAATTGCGGAACTCACGTTTGCCCGGTAGGAAATGTCACACTTAATTCACAAGATGCCATCAATCAATTCGAAATAGATTACGCGGGTTGTACCGAAATATCAGGAAATCTATATATAAACGGGGTCACTATCAACGATCTCGCTCCGTTACAGGAAATAACTTCCATTACAGGAAACCTGACCATTCATTTTTGTTCCAATTTACTGACTTTGGAACCATTGGAAAATTTGGAGTCGGTAGGAGGAGATGTTTACATCAGCACGCTTATAAATCTTCCTAACTTAAATGGCCTGCAAAACCTTTCTCACATTGGAGGAAGCCTGAGTATTGTATCCAACAATAGTCTTACAGATTTACAAGGTCTGGAAGGAATTGATGCAATCAATAACAACTATATATACATTGCCAATAATTCTTTGCTTAGCGGTTTGAAAGGTATTCAAAATATAAATCTTGATAATCTGACTCATTTGTATATCCAAAATCACCCCGCTCTTTCTATGTGCAATACATTACCTAATATTTGCGAATATCTTTATAATGGGGGAGAAGCTACCATATCAGTAAATACAGGAAATTGTAATACCGCTGAACTGTTGGTTGATTCTTGTCCTACAACCTGGAATGGAAATTATTGGAATCTTGATGAACCTGATCAAAGCAGAAATGCGGTCATAGTAGGAAATCTGACCACAAACAATGATTTGATTGCTAAAAACTTTACAGTAGATTCGGGGTTTTTTACGATAGCTCCACACACTTCACTTATCGTAAACGGAAAAATTACCAACAATACCGGATCTGAAAATTTCATAGTAAAAAGCGGAGCTAATTTAATTCAAAATGAAAACCATACTGATGACAACGAAGGAGCTATCACGGTAGAACGCGACAGCCAGCCGATAAACCGCTTGGATTATACCATGTGGTCATCACCGGTTAAAGATCAGAACTTGTTTGGGTTCTCTCCAAATACGGTAAACGGAGTTACCAATTACATAGGTTCAGAAGGACGGATTTACATCTATGACGGAGCCAATGGTTACGTCAACCCTGATCCGTTCACAGCGGAAGCAGTTATGAACGAAGGTATAGGATATTTGTACCGTGCTCCGAACAACTGGAGCCAGGGCGACCCTGTAGCTTATCCGGGTAAATTCATCGGGGTTCCAAACAACGGAGATGTAGATGTAGATGTTTATGGAGAAGGGAGATATACATCAATAGGAAATCCTTATCCGTCCAACATATGGCTTACCAGCCTAACCTCACTCAATACCTTGTATGAAAATAATCCTGTCATCAACACCTTGTATTTCTGGAATAATTCAGATGCCGGAGGTTACTTTACATGTACTACCGGAGGATGTACCAATATTCTAGGAATGGATGATTATTACATCTCTGTAGGACAAGGATTTATTGTAGAAACTATAGAAGAATCTCCGGCAGAAAGCCAGGTTACTTTCAATAACTCGATGAGAGTTGAGAACGAAGTTCTTTTCTATAAAACCGGAGGAGAAGCTGAAAGACACAGATTGTGGTTGAACCTGAGCGATGATGAAAATCAAGGATATAACCAGATTTTAGTCGGATACATGACAGGTGCTACAAACAATGTAGATAACCAGATAGACGGTAAGTTGTTCGGCTATGAAGGTTCAGCCTTGTACAGCATCATAGATGAAGAGAAATTTGTGATTCAGGGAAGAGCATTGCCATTTGAAGACTCGGATGTGGTTCCGTTAGGATTCAGAGCTACCGAAGCACGTAAATTCATTATTTCTCTTACCAACTTCGATGGATTGTTTGCAGAAGGAGAAGTAACCGTTTACCTGAAAGACAAAGACCTGAATATCATTCACAACCTGATGGAATCAGATTATGTGTTTGAATCAGCCGTGGGAGCATTCAAAGAAAGATTCGAAGTGGTTTACGGAACCGAAGGAGCGATGGGAACAGGAGATTTAACTTCAAATTCAGTTCAGATTTACAAACAGGATCAGAACATTGTTGTAAGCTCCAAATCAGAAAAGGTACTTTCGGTTGAATTGTATGATTTACAGGGAAGAAACATCCACAGAAATGACAGGATCAATGCAAACATTTATCAGATCAAATCAAATTCCAAAGGTATCCTTGTCGTAAAAGTGCAAACTCAAAACGGTGAAGTGGTAACTAAAAAAGTAATTAATAAATAATGCGAAACTCGAACTTCGAATTTCGAAAAACGAATAAATAATGAAAAACAACATTTATAAATACGGATTGTTAGCCATAATGTGGATGGTTTATACATTACCTGCACTGGCAGGGCCTATTGACCCTCCCACTGATGACGACCCTGATCCGGTTCCGGTTGATGAATGGCTTCCCTACCTATTTAGTATAGGTCTATTAGTGGGATTATTTTACAAGATAATAAAAGAAGCAAAAGTATTGAAAGATAACTAAATTAGATATCAATAATGGATAAGGAAAATGATAGTTAGATGTCAATCATTTTCATGTTAAATAAAAAAGCGCAATAACTGCGCTTTTTA
>CAZKOC010000225.1:0-3836 GCA_964554275.1 uncultured Weeksellaceae bacterium | reverse complement strand
ATGAATTGGGGCGGAAAGGAAAAATTGAAGTAGTTCCTACAAAAAGCCACAGCACGCAAAGAGACTTAGCTTTGGCATACTCGCCCGGAGTAGCCGAACCGTGTTTGGCAATTGAAAAGAATCCTGATGATGCATACCGTTATACTACCAAAGGGAATCTGGTTGCTGTTATTTCTAACGGTACAGCCGTTTTGGGTTTGGGAGATATTGGTCCGTTGGCATCAAAACCCGTAATGGAAGGGAAAGGTCTCTTATTCAAAATCTTTGCGGATATAGATGTTTTTGATATTGAAATCAATGAAACAAACCCGGAAAAATTCATTCAGATTGTAAAGGCCATTTCACCCACTTTCGGAGGAATTAACCTCGAAGATATAAAAGCTCCGGAAGCATTTGAAATTGAAAGACGGCTTAAAGAGGAACTGGATATCCCCGTGATGCATGATGATCAGCACGGAACAGCTATTATTTCAGCCGCCGCGCTTATCAATGCTTTGGAATTAGCGGGTAAAAAAATAGAAGAAGTAAAATTTATTGTAAACGGAGCCGGAGCGGCGGCAATTGCCTGTACGCATTTGTACATGGAATTAGGAGCTAAAAAGGAAAATATCTTTATGTGTGACAGTAAGGGTGTTATTAACCATCTTCGCACAGATCTGAATGATGAAAAATTGCCTTTTGTCAGGGAAACAAATCTTACTACACTTGCAGAAGCCGTTAAAAATTCAGATGTCTTCATCGGACTTTCAAAGGCAGATGTCCTGACGCCGGAAATGTTGCTATCAATGAATGAAAATCCCATTGTTTTTGCAATGGCAAATCCCAACCCGGAAATAACTTACAGCCTGGCTGTTGAAACCAGAAAAGATGTAATTATGGCAACCGGCCGGTCAGATTATCCGAATCAGGTAAATAATGTTCTCGGTTTTCCGTTCATTTTTAGAGGAGCGCTGGATGTACAGGCAACCAAAATCAATGAAGAAATGAAATTGGCAGCGGTGCATGCATTGGCAAATCTGGCAAAGGAACCCGTTCCTGAAATAGTCAACATGGCTTATAATGCCGGAAATTTAAGTTTCGGAAAAGAATATATAATTCCAAAGCCATTTGACAACAGGCTAATCACAAAAGTGTCGAAGGCGGTTGCAAAAGCTGCTATGGAATCAGGCGTCGCCAAAAAACCAATTACCAATTGGGTGCAGTATGAGGAAGAATTGCTCAATCGTATGAGCAGTGACCAGAAACTTATACGAATGTTGCAAAACAGAGCCAAGCAAGACCCAAAAACCGTAGTTTTCAGCAATGCTGCAGAATACAATGTTTTAAAAGCCGCTCAAATTGTAAATGACGAAGGAATTGCAAAACCGGTTTTATTAGGAAATAAAGCGAAAGTTGAAGAACTTAAAAAACAATATGACATCACATTAGATGCCCCGGTTATTGATCCGAAATCTCCGGAAGCGGAAGAACATGTGAGTAGATTGGCAGACTTACTTTGGCAAAAACGCCAGAGAAAAGGAATGACAATTTACAATGCCAAACGTTTTGTAACCAATCGGGATTACTTTGGGTCCATGATGGTTGAAGCAGGAGAGGCAGACGCGTTTCTCACGGGAACGACCAGAAGTTATGCCAGTTCATTGAAACCCGCTTTGGAAACCATTGGTCCTGCACCGGGTGTCGGTAAAGTCGCCGGATTGATGTTGATGCTAACTAAAAAAGGACCTCTGTTTTTTGCAGATACAACTATAAATGATGATCCGACAGCTAAAGAATTAGCCAAAATTGCAAGAATGACCGAGTATGTCGTTCGTGGAATTGGAATTCAGCCGATAACAGCAATGCTGTCGTTTGAAAATTTTTCGGCGCGGACAGAAACGTCCAAAAAAGTAAGCGAAGCCGTAGCTATCTTGCATAAAAAATACCCGGATATGATTGTAGACGGAGAAATACAACCTGATTTTGCACTGAACGAGGATTTGATCTCCAAAACATTTCCTTTTTCCAAATTAAATGGAAAAAGAGCCAATGTTTTGATTTTTCCAAATTTAGCTTCGGGAAATTTATCCTATAAAATTTTACGTGGAATAGAAAATTCCCAGATCATTGGGCCGATTCTGATGGGGATGAACAAACCTGTTCACATACTTCAAATGCGTTCGTCCATTGAAGAAATTGTAAATTTGGCAACCATAGCCGTGTTGGACGTTCAACAAAGACAGAAATGATAGCTCACTTAAACGGAAAATTAGTCGAAATTTATCCCAGTCACGCAATTGTGGAATGCAATGGTGTGGGTTATTGGGTCAACATCAGTCTTAATTCTTATTCCAAACTGGAAAAAGAAGAAAATGTTAAAGTTTTCACGCAGCTGATTGTTCGGGAAGATGCGCAAATTCTCTATGGATTTCATTCAAAACAGGAAAGAGAAGTTTTTCAACGGTTAATTTCAGTAAACGGGGTAGGTCCGTCATCAGCGATGATGATGCTCTCTTCGCTTGAAATAGAGGAAATCAGGGAAGCGATTGAACAGGCAGATGTAAAAAAATTACAAAGTGTAAAAGGAGTCGGAGCCAAAACGGCACAAAGGATTATTATTGATTTAAAGGATAAATTAGAAGGAGAAATATTTAATTTTAATATAAATTCCGATAATTCTAAAAATAAATCTAAATTTGAGGCGTTATCAGCATTAGACGTTCTCGGAATACCAAGGAAAACCGCCGAAAAAGTATTAGAAGTTGTATCAAAAGACTATCCTGATGCGGAAGCAGATATCTTGGTAAAAGAAACGCTTAAAAGAATATAATTTTTGAAACAGCTTTATTTATACATGAGGATGATAAGAAGCTCGTTTCCGATAGTTTTTTTCTTATTAATTATCGGAATGGCGAATGCACAGGAACCGGAACCGTCCGACACGCTCCCTTATCCGTTTGACACACAAACAGGAGGGTTGTTTTTGGACAATCAAATTACTTATGAGGTTGTATATGACCCCATTAACAACCAATATGTGCTTTGGCCAAAAATAGGAAACATCATTGTTTCAGACCCTATTTATTTGTCCAGTCAGGAATATTTGGATTTGATTCTTAATCAAGACATTAATTCTTATTACAGGGAAAAATCAAGGACATACGACAATCTCTACAGAACCAATGCATTTGGAGATAAGGCAGATGAAGGTTCAGGAAGCATAATTCCAAGCTTTAAAATCAAATCACGTGCCTTTGAGAGCATATTTGGAGGAAATGAAATCCAGCTGATCCCGCAGGGAACTGCACAATTGGATTTGGGGTTATTCATCCAGAAAATAGATAACCCGCAATTACTTCCTCAAAACCGAAATACAGTAACCGTAGATTTAAGGCAGCGTATTCAAATGAGTGTTTTGGGGAAAGTGGGAGAGAACCTTCAGCTCAAAGCAAACTATGATACCCAGGCAGGATTCGGTTTCGAAAACGAAATGAAGCTGCAGTGGAAAAACATGAAAGAAGGCGGTGAAGACGACATCATACAAAACATAGAAGTCGGTAACATCAGTATGCCGCTCAATACCAATCTGATTACCGGCGCACAATCTTTGTTCGGAGTAAGAACGGATCTGAGATTTGGCCGGACAGATGTTTCAATGGTTTTTTCCGAACAACGTTCCGAAACCAAAAACATCACTGTTCAGGGCGGAGGCGTTTTGACTGAGTACAAAATCTTTGCTGAAGATTATGATTACAACCGGCACTTCTTCTTAGGACATTTCTTCCATGATGCTTATGATGGGGCTTTGGTGAATTATCCACAAATTTCAAGTGATGTTGTCATTACGCGTATGGAAG
>CAZKOC010000224.1:0-3874 GCA_964554275.1 uncultured Weeksellaceae bacterium | reverse complement strand
AAGGTCGAAATAATGAGAAATAATAAAATTCTTTTCATATAAATAGTTTTTAGGTGTCAAAAATAGTTTAAATGCGAGGGGTATGAAATACCTACTAGTGGGTATTTTGTGTATTCAAATAAAGGTTTTCCATGAAAAATCCTTTAGATAAATTTGAAATAAGTCAATTAGGTGGCTGATGAATTATTGGTTATTTTTGCAATTCGGAATTAATCAATTATTTCAATTATATCAAATGAGTAATACCTATAAAGCAGCCGGGGTCGATAAAGAGGAAGGATACCAAACAGTTTCCAAAATTAAAAAGGCAGTTTCTGAAACCCATAATTCCAATGTTCTCAATGGAATCGGGAGTTTTGGCGCTTTTTATCAATTATCGGGATATAAAAATCCGGTTTTGGTTTCTGGAACCGACGGTGTGGGAACCAAATTGCGCATTGCTTTGGATGTGAAAAAATATGACACTGTCGGGATTGATTGTTTTGCCATGTGTGCCAATGACATTCTTTGTCACGGAGCTAAACCTTTATTCTTTTTGGATTATCTGGCTTGCGGGAAACTGGATTCCGATGTTGCCGCTGAGATCGTGGGAGGGATTGCTGCTGCCTGTAAGGAAACCGGAACTGCCTTGATAGGGGGTGAAACTGCCGAAATGCCGGGTATGTATAAAACAGGTGATTATGATGTGGCAGGATTTTGCGTAGGAGTAGTGGAAAAGGATGAAATTATTGACGGTTCACAAATTAAGGAAGGTCAGGTAATCATAGGATTGCCGGCGAGCGGGTTTCACAGCAACGGCTTTTCACTGGTTCGAAAAATTTTTCCTGATTTCAATGAAGAATTTGAAGGGAAGCCATTGTACGAAACTTTGTTGATTCCAACGAAACTGTACCAAAATGATATTTTTAAAATCCAGGAGAAAGTAAAACTTTCCGGAATTGCGCACATAACTGGTGGCGGATTGATTGAAAATGTCCCGAGAATTATTCCGGACGGACTTTGTGCCGTGGTTGAAAAATCAAAAGTTAATGTGCCGTCCGTGATGAAAGAACTTCAAAAACGAGGTGGGATTGAAGAAAACGAAATGTTCGGAACATTCAATATGGGTGTGGGAATGGTGGTGATTGCAGATGAAGAAGATACCCAAACCATACTAAATTTAATTGAAGGAAGCATGCTGCTTGGCAAAATTGAAAAAGGAGAAGAAAAAATTAGCATAATCTAAAAACAAAAAAATGATAAACCGACCGCTTCAATATCCATTGCAATTTCATTTTCATATAAGCACTTTGCACAGCGACTTTTCGATTACAGAATCAAACGGCAGTCTATTATATTATGTTCGTCAAAAAATGTTCCGGCTTAAAGAAAAAGTTGAAGTATTTTCGGACAGGGAGAGAACCCAAAAACAATTTACAATTCAGGCAAATCAATGGCTGGATTTTAATACCACATATGAATTCATAAATACCCAAAATAATTTAGAAGGAAGACTTTCCAGGAAAGGATGGAAATCTTTATGGAAATCGCATTACGAAGTTTTCAACTCTTTGGGAGAACAGGAATTTTTAATAACAGAAAAAAATCCTTGGACAAAAGTCGTTGATTCCGCTATTGGAGAGGTTCCTGTACTTGGTTTTTTTACTGGCTATTTATTTAATCCTTCTTACCTTATCAAAAATCAAAAAAACGAAATAGTTGCAGAGTTGACAAAAAATCCTTCTTTTTTTGGAAGAAAATTTACACTTCATAAAAAAGCTGATATAGAAGTAAATAGACAAGAAGAATTATTGTTGAGTTTGTTTATGATGGTTTTATTAGAAAGAAGAAGAGGTTAAAAATATTAATTATAAATGACCCAATCCAAAGCCTTAGCCATTCTCAAATCCGGACGAAACGTATTTCTGACAGGTTCCGCAGGAGCCGGAAAAACTTTTGTTCTCAATCAATACATCAATTATCTAAAAGAACATAAAGTAGGTGTGGCTGTAACGGCTTCGACCGGAATCGCAGCAACGCACATGAACGGACAAACCATTCATTCCTGGTCGGGAATCGGGATCAAAGATGATATTTCCGTCAAACAAATGTCCAATTTAAAGGAGAAGAAATATTTCCGTGATAAAATGGACAATGTAAAGGTGTTAGTAATTGATGAAATTTCCATGCTGCACCGCAATCAATTGGATTTGGTCAACCGGGTATTGAAATTTTTCAAAGGAAATGAACTGGCTTTTGGCGGAATTCAGATTGTTTTTTCGGGTGATTTTTTTCAGCTGCCACCCATTGGAAATGATGAACAGACTTCCCGGCAGAAATTTGCTTTTATGTCTGATGCATGGCTGGAAGCAGAACCCGTTATTTGCTACCTGACCGAACAGCATCGTCAATCTGGAAACGACTTGAATACCATTTTGAACGAAATCAGAAATGGAAATATTACCCAAAGGTCGATTGATTTGTTGGAATCAAGAGTTGAATTTCATCCCGATGAAGGTGAGCAGGAAACCAAATTATATACGCATAATGCCGATGTCGAAAGAATTAACAAGGCATATCTGGAGCAAATAGGAAAAACTTCTAAATTCTTTCCTGCCGAAGTTAAAGGAAATGAAGCTTTGATTGAAGTATTGAAAAAATCGGTTTTGGCACAGGAAAATCTGGAATTGAAAATCGGCGCGCAGGTGATGTTCATCAAAAACAATTACGAAATGGGTTATGTGAACGGCACATTGGGATTGGTGACAACCTTTTCTGAAAAAGGATTTCCATTGGTTCGTACGCGTGACAACGAACTCATTGAAGCAAAACCTGAAACCTGGGCAATTGAAGACGAGACGGGCAGGCCGCTGGCATCTTTTGTACAGGTTCCTCTTCGTTTGGCGTGGGCAATTACGGTTCATAAAAGCCAGGGGATGACACTGGACGCAGCGATGATTGATTTAAGCCGGGCGTTTGAAAAGGGACAGGGGTATGTGGCACTTTCCCGTTTGCGTGATTTGACCGGATTAAAATTAAGAGGATTGAACCAAACCGCTTTAGAAGTCGATGAGCTGGCAATGAAGGCAGATTTCAGATTTAGGCAGTTGTCGCAGGAATGGGATGATTCTTTGGAAGAGAAAGATATGATAAATGAATTTAAAAGTTTCATTGTTTATTGTGGTGGAATTACCGATAAAAAAGAATTAGCCAGGCAAAAAGAAAAATTAACTCAAAAAAGTAAAGCCGAAAAAGTTTCCACTTATCAGATTACAAAAAAATATGTGGAAGAAAAATTGAATTTGGATGAAATCGTGGAAAAGCGGGGAATGACAAAAGGAACCATAATCAGCCACATTATCCGCATTGCTGAAACCGATACTGAAATTGATCTGGAAATGTATCGTCCGTCCGATGAAATATTTCAAAAAGTCAAAAAAGCAGCCTCGAAACAGAACAAAGAAGAAAAATTATCCCTTGCAAAGATCTATTCTGACCTGAACAAAGAGTTCAGCTTTGATGAAATCAAACAGGCATTGATCTTTTTGAGTAAATCCTGATGTTTTTGAGTTGGATATTGTTGAAATTTCACACAATAGTTTCAATAAATATAAAAAGAAAACCGCCGAAGGGCGGTTTTCCACGTTTAACATAACATATTTACAATGAAGAAGCATTACCTCTTCACTATTTTAAATGTCTTTACATCTTCTGCAGGAATTTGCCGCAGAAAGATGAGCTGTATATTGATTTGAGCTTTATCATTATTATACTTTTTTTTGTTTAAAAATCGGCTCAGCTCCTAAACTGAGCCGGTTTCATCAATTAATCTATGGTTGGAATTACTTTTTAATGATTTTGAACGTTTCAACTTGTCCACCGTCAAGCACAACTC
>CAZKOC010000223.1:0-3877 GCA_964554275.1 uncultured Weeksellaceae bacterium | reverse complement strand
TATGGTGAACAAATGAAAAATATTTTAAAAAATTCAAAATTTGTACAACCTTCCGATAAAAAACTTACTTTTGGAATCGCAAGCATTTACGAAAGCTTAAAATAAAACACACAAAAATTCGTTAAGGAAAAGTATATGAAAAATTTTCTGGCATTTTTACTATTGACACTGACGATTTCGGCTTTCGGGCAATTCCGTCCGAACTCGGAAAAAGTTTGGCATAGAGAAGAGTTTGACGACCAAAGATTCAGTTGGGGTTATTTTTTAGGGACTAATTTAATGTCCTTTAAAGTCGTTCCGGCAGAGGAAGGATTATCTGAACATCAGATGATATACCTTCGGCAGGAAAATAAAATGGGGTTTTCCGTCGGTTTAATGGGGAAAATGAAACTGCATGAGTATTTTGACCTGAAACTAGAGCCCGGAGTGCATTTTGCGGAAAGAACATTGTATTTCGGAAACATTACCACCAATGCTACCGATAGTGCACGTGCCGTGAAATCAACCTATATTGATATTCCCCTGATTTTAAAAATTCACGGAGACCGTTGGGTAAATACAAGACCTTATGTACAAGGAGGAGTTGGTTATACGATGAACTTACAATCCAATGAAAAGAAAGAAGAGGATAATCAGGATAATATCTTCCGTATGAAAACCCACAATTTCAACTGGCAGGTAGAAGCCGGAGTCGAAATTTATTTCAGCAAATTCAAATTGACGCCTTCTGTAAAAGGAATTTTCTTTTTCAACAATGAGTTGGTTCAGGACAATCCGGATACAAACACACAATGGGCAGGGTCTCTTAAATCCTTATCGACGAGAGGTATTTTCTTCTCTTTGAAATTTGAATAAAGACAAATACAATAAAATATATAGAGCCGCACATAAATGCGGCTTTTTTATTTTTACTAAAATAACAAAGAATTTGAAATTAAAACATATTTGCAAATTACAGCGTAAATTTGCAAAATATGAGCATAAATAAATCCTGGATTAATCAATTTGAAAAACCACTTGCAATTGCCGGTCCGTGCAGTGCCGAGAGCGAGAAACAAATGATGGAAATCGCCGAACGCCTACACAAGGATTATGTCCAGGTCTTCCGTGCAGGTATCTGGAAACCCAGGACCAAACCCAATTCTTTTGAAGGCGTGGGAGCAATCGGTTTAAAGTGGCTCAAAAAAGTGAAAGATGAATTCGGCTTCAAAACCATTACCGAAGTCGCAACGGCCAACCATGTTAAGCTGGCAATTGAAAATGATGTAGACTGGCTTTGGATCGGTGCCAGATCAACTGTGAATCCTTTCACTGTTCAGGAAATAGCCGAAGCACTACGCGATACCGAAAAAGTAGTCCTGGTGAAAAATCCTGTAAACCCCGACCTGGATTTATGGATTGGTGCTTTTGAAAGACTGCAGGCACAAAACATCCGGAATTTAGGAGCCATTCACCGTGGGTTTTCAACTTATAAAAAAACAAAATACAGAAACAATCCACAATGGCAGATTGCACTGGATTTTATGGACAAAATGCCCGGAATTCCTATGATCTGTGATCCGTCGCATATTTGTGGGAATCGTGAAGGAATTTTTGATGTAGCTCAACAAGCTTTTAATTTTGAATATGACGGATTGATGATTGAGTCGCATAATCATCCTGACGAAGCCTGGAGCGATGCCAAACAGCAAATTACACCTGAAAGGCTATTGGAAATCCTCCAAAAATTAGAGCTCAGAAAAAGCGATGATCCGGATGCTCTTTACAATTCCAGGCTTAATCGTTTACGCAATGAAATTGATGAGGCAGATCAAAATATCATTGAAACCATCGGCCATCGAATGGGAATTTCCGCACAGATCGGAGAGTTGAAAAAGGAACATAATGTTGCCGTTTTCCAGCCGGAACGTTGGAAAACGATCTGGGAAAACGCTTTGAAACAGGGTGGAAAATTCGGATTATCAGAAGAATTCATCGACAAGCTTTTGAAAGCAATTCACCAGGAATCCATACAACACCAGAATTCGATTATGAATCAGGATGAAATACTCAAGCCCAAATGACCGGTTTAATAATCAAATCTACAGGAAGCTGGTATTTTTTGAGAGAGGATTCAGGAAAAATTCTCAATGCCCGGATTCGAGGAAAATTCAGGTTAGACAACATACGGCATACCAATCCGATTGCTGTAGGAGATTGGGTGGATTATGACATTGACAATGAAGGAATCGCCACAATCCATAACATTCACGAACGTAAAAATTACATCATTCGGCGATCGGTCAATTTATCCAAGAAAACACACATCATTGCATCCAATATAGATCGGGCATTTCTAGTAGTTACGGTAAACAATCCTAAAACTTCTTTCGGTTTCATCGATCGGTTTTTAGTTACCGCGGAAGCTTACCACATTCCCACAACTTTGATTTTCAACAAAATGGATTCGTATAATGATGAGCATCTGAAAATTGTGGAAGTATATAAATCTGTTTATGAGGCAATCGGCTACAAAACAATTGATGTTTCAGCGATTACGGGTTTCAATTTAGAGAAATTAAAATCAGAGCTGAAAGGTATTACGAGTTTGGTTTCGGGGCATTCCGGCGTAGGCAAATCTACTCTGCTGAATAAGTTACATCCTGATTTAGAATTAAAAACATCTGAAATTTCAGATTTTAACCAGAAAGGACAGCATACCACAACTTTTGCCGAAATGTACGAATGGCCTTTCGGTGGATTTTGTATCGATACGCCTGGGATCAAAGAATTTGGGTTAGTAGATATGGAAAAAGAGGAGATTCAGAATTATTTTCCTGAAATTCTGAAATTGAAAAATCAATGTAAATTTGATAACTGCCTTCATCTAAACGAACCCAAATGCGCCGTGCGAGATGCTGTTGAAAATGGCGAAATTGCTCCAGGCAGATTTGAAAGTTATCTGAATTTTTTAACTGAAAATTAAAAATGAAGAATTGAGAATTAATTAAATCCTTTATTGATTTTATAAACTTTGTGAACTGAAATGAGAGTAGTCATACAACGTGTAAAATATGCAAGCGTAAATGTCGAGGGAAATACAATCGGGAAAATAGACGGTGGATTATTGATCCTCGCAGGATTTGAAGAAGATGACACGAAAGAAGATTTCGAATGGGTTTCCAATAAAATAATTCAGCTCAGAATCTTTAATGATGAAAATGGCGTAATGAATATTTCCGTACAGGACATCAGCGGAGGTCTGTTGGTCGTAAGCCAATTTACCCTTCATGCTTCTACAAAAAAAGGAAACCGGCCCTCATATATAAAGTCTTCGCCACCCAGTATGGCAAAAAATCAGTACTCTGAATTTGTTAAAGTTTTGCAAAATAAATATCTTCGCCCGATACAAACCGGGGAATTCGGTGCCGACATGCAAGTGGAATTACTCAATGACGGCCCTGTTACCATTTGTATAGATTCAAAAAACAGAGAATAATTTTATTTTCACTAAAACTTAAATCGCAATGAGAAAACTCCTAATTATTTTTTCATTTCATCTATTTACAGGATTATCATTTGCACAGAATTTTGCAGTAAATGAGATACCTGCTGAATTAACAAAAGATGCTTATGCCGTAGTTCGTGTAGATGATTTGAAAATTGAATATATATCAAGTAGCAAGGTAAAAACCACGCACAATTTAGCTGTAACTATTCTGAGTGAAGCAGGAATCAGGTTCGCTTATCGGCCTATGTATTATGATAAATCAAGGCGGATTAATAAAATGGAAGCCACTCTTTATGATGCTTCCGGAAAAAAAATCAGAGAACTCAAAAGCAAAGACATAAAAGATGTAAGTGCCGTGGATGGATTTTCCATGTATATAGACGACAG
>CAZKOC010000222.1:0-3897 GCA_964554275.1 uncultured Weeksellaceae bacterium | reverse complement strand
TTCGGATTTAATTTTGATATAACTTAGAAAAATTAAACTGAAAAATGGATTTTAATCAATATACAATCAAATCAAGGGAAGCCATTCAAAAAGCACAACAAATTGCTTTGGGTAATGGCAATCAAGCCATCGAGCCTGCTCATATTTTGAAAGGAATGATGGAAGCCGAACAAGATGTTTTGGATTATATCATCGAAAAACAAGGGGGTAATTCCGGGTTCATCCAGAAAGAAATAACTGCCATAATTTCACGTTTTCCGAAAGTTTCAGGAGGCTCCGGAAATCATCTTTCCAATGATGCAAATAAAATTTTGGTTTCGGCGATGGATGAAGCCAAGAAGATGAAAGACGAATACATCAGCCTGGAACACTTACTTCTCGGAATTATGAAAAATAATTCGAACGCTTCCCAATTATTAAAAGACCAGGGAATTACGTATAATTCAAGTATTCAAGCTATAAATGAATTAAGGAAAGGACAAAAAGTAACTTCCGAAAACGCGGAAGAAACCTATAATTCCTTAAATAAATACGCCAAAAATTTAACTGAACTGGCACGTGAAGGGAAGCTCGATCCGGTCATCGGACGGGATGATGAAATTCGACGTGTATTACAAATTCTTTCGAGAAGAACCAAAAATAACCCGATACTGATTGGAGAGCCCGGTGTGGGAAAAACTGCTATTGCAGAAGGTATTGCCCATCGAATCATCAGTGGTGATGTTCCTGAAAATCTTTTAAATAAACATGTGTTTTCTTTGGATATGGGGGCACTAATTGCTGGGGCCAAATACAAAGGTGAGTTTGAAGAGCGACTTAAAGCAGTCGTGAAAGAAGTAACGTCTTCTGATGGAAATATAATTTTATTCATCGACGAAATTCATACTTTAGTTGGAGCCGGTGGTGGTGGAGAAGGTGCCATGGACGCAGCGAACATCCTGAAGCCTGCTTTAGCAAGAGGAGAATTGAGGGCTATAGGGGCGACAACTTTGAATGAATACCAAAAATATTTCGAAAAAGACAAAGCGTTAGAGCGTCGTTTTCAGCAGGTTTTAGTGGAAGAACCCGATGAAGAATCCGCGATTTCAATTCTGAGGGGAATTAAGGAAAAATATGAAGTTCACCACAAAATCAGGATCAAAGACGAGGCGATTATTGCAGCGGTTCAGCTTTCAACCCGTTATATTTCCGACCGGTTTCTACCGGACAAAGCCATTGACTTAATGGATGAAGCTGCTTCTAAGCTTCGGATGGAAATGAATTCCAAGCCGGAAGAATTAGATGCCATCGATCGAAAAATCATTCAATTGGAAATTGAAATCCAGGCTATAAAACGTGAGAATGATGAAAAGAAATTAAATCTTTTGAAAGAAGAACTGGCAAATTTACAGGAACAACGAAATGAGTTAAACGCAAAATGGTTAGAAGAAAAAGGCAAAGCTGATCAGGTTCAGGAAGCGAAAAAGAAAATTGACGAACTGAAAATTCAGGCGGAACAAGCCGAGCGCGCAGGAGATTACGAGACCGTTGCAAGAATCCGTTATGAATCAATAAAGCAGGAAGAAGAGAAATTACATCAGTTAGAGCATCAGATTGCAGAAGAAGGACAGAATAAACTTGTAAAAGAAGCTGTTGATTCTGAAGATATTGCAGAAGTCGTTTCCAAATGGACGGGCATTCCGGTTAATAAAATGATGCAGAGCGAACGCGAGAAATTGTTGTATCTGGAAGATGAATTACACAAACGTGTGATCGGACAAAATGAAGCTATTCAGGCAGTTTCCGATGCGATCCGGAGGAGCCGTGCAGGTTTAAGTGATGAAGGCAAACCAATCGGGTCCTTCCTGTTTTTAGGCCCGACAGGTGTTGGTAAAACTGAATTGGCAAAGGCCTTAGCTGAATTCTTATTTGACGATGAGAATTCGATGACTAGAATCGATATGAGCGAATACCAGGAACG
Source organism: uncultured Weeksellaceae bacterium (assembly GCA_964554275.1). Classification (GTDB taxonomy): domain Bacteria; phylum Bacteroidota; class Bacteroidia; order Flavobacteriales; family Weeksellaceae; genus Moheibacter. The sequence goes on along the minus strand of CAZKOC010000222.1, from coordinate 1,937 downwards.
TCATTCGGTAAGCAGATTGGTGGGAGCACCTCCGGGTTATGTAGGTTATGATGAAGGAGGGCAATTGACTGAAGCTGTCCGGCGTCGGCCTTATTCTGTCATTCTTTTGGATGAAGTCGAAAAAGCACATCCTGATGTATTCAACATATTACTACAGGTCCTGGATGATGGGAGATTGACCGATAACAAAGGACGTGTGGTAAACTTCAAAAACACAATCATCATTATGACTTCGAATTTTGGTTCGCACATCATTTTGGAGAATTTTGAAGACCTCAATACCGACAATGTAATTGATGTGTATGAGAAAACGAAGTCAGAAGTTTTTGAAGAATTGAAACGTCATTTCAGACCGGAGTTCTTGAATCGTATAGACGAAACGATTTTGTTCAAACCATTATCAAACAGCCAGATCTTAGGAATTGTGAAAATCCAGATTGATGAATTGGCTAAGAAATTGGCAAAACGTGATATTACACTGGACATCACACCTGAAGCATTAGAATATATCTCACAACGCGGTTATGATCCTCAATTTGGCGCAAGGCCTTTAAAAAGAGTGGTTCAACATGATGTTTTAAATGAATTGTCCAAAGAAATTTTGAAAGGCAACGTTCATGATAATAGCGTTGTATTGATTGATTACTTCCCTGAGAAAGAAGGAGATAATAAACTGGTCTTTAATGTAAAATAATTGAGATCATAGAAATAAGGCAAGAAAACAATAAAAAACCGATTGTAAAAAGTCGGTTTTTTAATTTCTATTTGCGGGAATCAAAAAATCGTGTATATTTGCAGTCCAAAATTGACTGATCCGGTAGTTCAGTTGGTTAGAATACCTGCCTGTCACGCAGGTGGTCGCGGGTTCGAGTCCCGTCCGGATCGCATAAAGCACTTCAGAGATGAGGTGCTTTTTTGTTTTAATTCTGTATCCTTTTATAACAGTGGGTTTGAGCTTTAACTTTAAGAATTTGGCCACTTCTCAAATTATTACAAGAGACTACATATTTACCCTAAAAAGGTTAACAAAAAGGTGTACTCTTTTTAATTTGATTTTGCGGAGTATATCTCCCCCCCCTCAACACCCAATTAAACCATTAAAATTTGCCAATAAAAAACCCGCTCATTGAGCGGGTTTTGATATATTCTCTAAGAATTCGGTTTAAATTACTGCACTGCTATTTTCACATTATCCAACTCCCATGTTGCCGCAGCAGAAGTTGTTGACGTATATTTAAAAGCAATGAAAAGATTTCCTCCGATTGCAGCAGACACATTTAAGTTTCCTGAATTTGTCCAGCTGTTCCAGTCATTATTGGTATCCAGAATAGCAGGAAGGGAAATCCAGGTTGTTGTTGTAACGTCTCCGGTAAAATTGGTTGAGTAATATACCTCCAACGCATTTCCTGTAAACCCTCTGTCTGTTTCAAAAGTAAAAGTTGCGCTTTGAGCACTTGAAGGTATTGCAATGGCATTACTCACCAGCCAGTCTTCATTGACCTGATTTCCTGAAGCGAATCCGCTCATATAAGCACAAGGGGCAGGATTTCCGAAATTTCTTGTTTCCCAAACTTGGGCACCTGAAATGCTTTGTGTTGTCCAGTTGTTCAAAGAGCTGAATCCATCTTCGAAAATTACACCTCCGGGGTAAAATCTTGGTTGATCGAAAACAATATCAGTTGTATCACGGATGTAGAATTGCCAGGTGCTGTTATATTTACTCAACACACCAGTAATTTTTCCGCTTCCATCAGGTAGTAAGTCTCCCGCAAAATCAGCGTAGTTACTATTTCTCAAAATCAATTGAGCCCCATTTTGGTCAACCAATGTTCGATTAGTGGTTGCATTGGTTTCTGAATAGGTTAAACCCATTTCAGACGCTGCAAATTGAACGTTTTCAATAGTTACCAAAGTGTTTATGTTGTTATTGGAAAGCA
>CAZKOC010000221.1:0-3906 GCA_964554275.1 uncultured Weeksellaceae bacterium | reverse complement strand
AAGAGCCCGAAAAAGGAAATAAAGACATCAACATCGAACGTACCGAAGAAGCATTGGAAATCCAACCCAATATCATAGCGACAGGTTGCCCTTTTTGCAACACCATGATGACCGACGGCATCAAAAATAAAAACAAAGAAACGGAAGTTTTGGTAAAGGATCTGGCAGAATTGATCGCCGAAGCACAGGATTTATAATGGAATTAGCCATCATAGCCCACGACGGGAAGAAAGCCGAAATGGTCAATTTTTTAATGAAAAACATTGAAAAATTGAGAAATAACAATGTCGAAATCATAGCGACGGGAACTACAGGAAGTTTTGTGGAACAAGCGGGATTAAAAGTGACCAAGATGCTTTCGGGTCCATTGGGGGGAGACGCTCAAATTGCCGCAAGAGTAGCAGAAGGCAAAATACACATGGTATTCTTTTTCCGTGACCCGATGGGCAAGCATGTACACGAACCTGATATAAATATGCTGCTTCGTATGTGTGATGTGTGGAATGTGCCATTAGCAACTAATCCGGCAACAGCATCTTTGCTGATTGATCACTTGCATTAAAAACGAAACAACAAAAATTTAACCTTGTCATGACTTTGGTTTCCGGCAGGATTCTTTCATAGATTTTCACGATATTTGCAATACATATTGTAATAATTTAAATATTGATTTTATGAGTATCCAGCATCCAACTTCCAACCCTCAACTCAACTTACCACAAGATTCTAAAATATGGATTTTCCAGTCTTCAAGAAATTTTTCAGAAGCTGAAATCACAGATATAGAAAAAACACTGGATAACTTTATGCTCGAATGGAATGCGCATGGTGCCGCTTTGACTTCCGCGTACGCGATTCCTTATGATCGCTTCATCGTCATTGCCGTAGATGAAAACAAAGCTCAGGCTTCCGGTTGTTCTATTGACAGCATGACACGCCAGATCAAATCCTTAGAAGAAAAACATAACTTCGGGCTGCTCAACCGTATGTTGATTTCATATAAAGTAGGTGAAGAAATTTTCACTCTTCCACTCAATGAATTTAAACAAATGGTTAAGCAGAATCAAATCCCCGAAGAAGCTTCCGTTTTTCATAACGGGATTACCAAATTGTCTGATTTTGAAGAAAGTTGGGAGTCTTCACTTAATGAAAGCTGGGTAAAACCACTTCTACAACTTGGAGTGAATTAGAGATTTTTTGTCACTTCGACAAAGGAGAAGTCTCAAAAAATTAATTACATTTACATTTATAATTTAAACTTAAAAACATGAAAAAAGGTTGTCTTATAGGAGGAATAATTGGTGGAGCCATATTGGTTATTGCTCTGATTGTTATATTTTGGGGAGTAGGTATTTATAATGGTATTATACCTAAGGATAATGCAGTTAAAAGTCAATGGGGAAATGTGGAAACCGCCTATCAAAAACGTGCAGATCTAATCCCTCAATTGGTTGAAACTGTAAAAGGAGCAAAGAATTTTGAGCAGGAGACTTTGACACAAGTAATTGAAGCCCGTTCAAAAGCAACTCAGACAACTATTGACCCTACTAATTTAACCCCTGAAAACATTGCCCAGTTCCAGCAAGCGCAAGATGGTTTAAGTGGAGCCTTAAGCCGATTAATGGTGGTAGTAGAAAGATATCCTGAGCTGAAAGCCAATCAAAACTTTCTGAATCTTCAAACAACACTAGAAAGCATAGCGGATGAAGTTCGGTTTGAACAAAGAAAATTTAATGATGCAGCAAAAACTTATAATGATTACGTATTGAAAGTTCCTAATAATATAATTGCAAATTTTAGCGGATTTACTGAAAAAGGATACTTTAAAGCTGCAGCAGGTTCGGAAAACGCACCGACTGTTAATTTTGAATAAATGAAACAGGAAGAATTCTTTCTTACCAAAAAACAAGAAAAGAAAATTATCAAAGCCATTCGGGAGGCGGAACGCAGCACAAGCGGTGAAATCCGCGTACACATAGATGCCGATTCCTCACAAAATCATTTTGAAACAGCCGTTGCAGTTTTTAATTCGCTCAAGATGAACGAAACCAAAAACCGCAATGGTGTACTTTTTCATGTTTCGCCCAAAGATCATAATTTCACCATCATTGGGGACAAAGGAATCGATAGTGTTACATCTGATGATTTTTGGGATGAAATCAAAAAAATTGTCCTTAAAAAATTCAGAAAGGGAAAATATGCCAAGGGATTGTCTAAAGGAATAAAAATGGCGGGGAAAGCACTTCAGACACACTTCCCTTACAACGATGATGATATAAACGAATTACCGGATGAAATCAGCTGGAGTTAATTTTTTAATCATAGCATTATTCTTCTGCGTCTCTGTTTTTTCTCAGACACCGGATGAAATAATGAAACGTAAAGACCCACCCAAACAATTGGTCAATGATTACGGTAATGTTTTAAATCCGGTAGAGGAGGGTCAGTTAGAAAGAAAGCTAAGAGATTATAATGATTCCACATCGGTACAGATTTCCATCGTGACTTTTCAGAAATTAGAAGGGTATCCTCTTGAACTTTTAGCGAATGAGCTGGGCGAAAAATGGGGTGTCGGCCAAAAAGAAAAGCACAATGGAATTGTCATTGTGCTCAGCAAAGATGACCGAAAAGTAACTTTGCGGGGTGGCTATGGAATTCAGGCAAAAATGCCTCCAACCGTAGAAAAATTTATCATTGACCAGGAAATGATCCCTTCTTTCAAGCAAGGAGATTATTATCAGGGATTGGACAATGCCACAACAGCAATAGCAAAAGTCCTTTCCGGACAATATGATGCAGAACCCAAAGATGAAAGCTCGGACGGATTATTCATCTTTCTGTTTTTTGTGGGGATCATCATTTTATTCATCATCATTGCAGGTAAAGGCGGGGGCAAAGGCGGCAGCCGGAGCCGGCGGGGATTTAACTGGGGTGATATTATTCTGACCAGCGGTGGTTCCAGTTCATGGGGAAGCGGTGGCGGTTCGTCATGGGGTGGAAGCTCAGGTGGCGGATTTGGTGGATTCGGCGGCGGAAGCTTTGGCGGCGGCGGCGCAAGCGGAAGCTGGTAATCTGTAATCCGATGATTAATAAGTTCAAATTCATATTAATTTTTATTTTTCTGAATCAATTTGCGTTTGGGCAGAAAATAGATTCACTGAAACCTAAAACGCCAATTTTTCCTCTTTATGAACAAAATGACTCGCTGAAAATTTTAAGCTATAAACAGGTGAATGTTCTTGGTATTATGGCAGGTTATAGTCTGGGAAAATATAGTTATGGAGAATTAGGAGTTGCTATGATTTCAAATTCTTTAGTAGGTCATCACCCATTTTCTACGGTGAAGTTTATATCAACTGAATTCAGGATTGGTCAGGATTTTATTGTTGGCCCAAAAATAGGAGTTTGGGCATCCGGAGGGAGTTCAGCCGCAACAATAGGAATTAATGCAATTTATTATACAGATTTTAATGACGGAGCATTTGTATTCAGGCCTGAAGTAGGAATTGGACTATCAGGATTTAAATTAGTTTACGGGTACAATTGGAATTTGACCAATAAAGATTTCAGAGGAATCAATACACACTTTGCAGGAATTACCATTTTCATTCCGGTTAAAAAAGCACAAATAACAAGAGAAATAAACATCAGATCCTCTCATGAATAATTCAAAAATCATAGTAAGTTTAGAGAACTACAGTATTCAATCCTCATAGCGTTTATTTCTAAATAAAAAAACCTCCATCTTCCAACATCCTGCTTCCAACAAAAAACTATCTTTGTTTTTATGATGGATTTGAATCTTATTTATTCCCCCAAACGTTTAGGTGTAGATGCTACCAAAGATACCCGGACCGAATATCAGCGTGATTTTGACCGTATCATTTTTTCTTCAGGATTCCGCAG
>CAZKOC010000220.1:0-3916 GCA_964554275.1 uncultured Weeksellaceae bacterium | reverse complement strand
ACGTTTACATTGCCAAATTAAGAAAATACCTGAAAGACGACCCGAATGTAGAAATCGTGAATATCCACGGAGAAGGATTCAGATTATTGATTTCGGAATAAATATATTATGTAACCGTCGGTTCTAGTGCGAAAAGTATCAATAAATTGGATGGTTTATGAAAATGTACTCGGTTCTTTTGTATCAAAAGAACCGAGTGTTTTTTTGTGCACGACAAAATAAAGCTAATGGAAAAAAAGTATGAATTACTACTTCACCCGTCGTCTCAATGAACCCAAACGACAGCCTGTAGAAAAATTCAGTTCTTCAAAACATTAAAAACAGGAAAAACCCTCAAAAAAACACAGGAAAAATCCTGTGCAAAAAACAGGAAAAATCCTCTTTCCTATTTCACAGAAACGATACATCTTTGCATTAACCTAATAGATCTACCTACCTAACCAACTCAAACCAAAAATACACTCCCGGTAAATCGGTATCCTCCATTTTCAAATAGTGTAATATAAAATAAAGTCTCTCTTAATCCGTATATTGAGAATTCATAATAAATACGGATTTTACTGCTTTGTGTCAAACGCGTCTCTCAATACGTTTCCAAAAACATTAAAGGCTAAAACCAAAAGTAGGATTGCTATTCCGGGAAACAAAGCCAAGTGCGCCTGTCCGATGATGATATGAGAATAATTTTCCTTGATTAAATTACCCCATGAAGGAGTGGGGGGTTGGGCTCCAATGCCCAGGAAGCTAAGCCCGCTTTCCACCAATATTGCAGAGGCAAAATTCGCCGCGGAAATCACAATTACCGGAGCCAGGATATTGGGTAAAATTTCTTTAAAGATGATCCGCATATCGCTGAATCCCAGAGCACGAGCGGCCTCTACAAATTCCTTTTCACGATAACTGATGAACTGTCCCCGCACAACCCTTGCCACTTCTACCCACATTGTAAGTCCAACAGCGACAAATATCTGCCAAAACCCTTTTCCCAGCGCAAGTGTGATAGCAATTACCAATAATAGAGTCGGAATTGACCATACTACGTTGATGATCCACATAATTACATCGTCAACTCTTCCTCGGTAATACCCGGCGATCGCACCCATTGGTATGCCTACTATCAGTGAGATAAATACGGCTATAAATCCAATCAAAAATGAAATCCTTGTTCCAATTATTAACCTCGAATAAAAATCGCGACCGTAATTATCTGTCCCGAGCCAATAAGATTTGGTATAAATGAAATCTTTTTCAATCTTATCTTTTGAAATTCCCTTTTCAGTCCATTCTTTCAGTGATATTTTGGAAACTTCCCCCGTCAGCCCATCTCCCAAATAGGGCAGATAAGAGATGAAATCGGATCCAATTTTGTAGGAATGAACAGCAATCTGGTCAGCATCGACCTGTTTTCCCAAAAAGAAATCTTTTATGGCAAACTTTCCGGAATAATTCTCAAGTGGAACTTCAATCAACAATTGCTTATATCTCATCGGCTTATGCGCCAGAATCACATTCTGCTGATTCGCGTCCATCACTTTGTCAGTAGACAAAACATAAGCAAAAACCGTGATCAGCCCGGCCACCACAATCAAACCCAAAGAAACAATTCCCAAAGTATTTTTCTTAATCCTGCGTATTGCTGTTTGAGTAAAAGAACCGGATTGTTGCGACATTTATAAAGATGATTAAATAGATAACGGTTTCAAATATAATTATTACATCTGAAACCGTTATACTTAGTTTTTAGTTACAATCCTATCTCAAGAAGATAGTCGCAACGTTAAGAAAGATCTTTCAAAACGTTGACTGATTCCTCCAGATAGAAATCATTTGACAAATCTTTATGCCAACTTTTTCTTCTTTCACGTAAAATGGTATCATTATCCAGTCTAGGCAATTCATAAACGGGAGAAACTATTTTCAGGCGTGTCTTGTATTTATCTATCGAATCAAATTGTTTAGCTTTTTGTTCTCTCAAATCGCGGTCCGTTTTATATTTTTCTAGATTCAGCGGAAAACGGTCAATCTTGTCCAGCTCCTGATAATAACGGGCGCCCTTTTCGATCAGATTCAAATAAGCATTTCCTTTCAGGCGGTTTGCACTTTTGGTTTTAATTTCTTCTATATTGAAATTTGCAGACCAAGGGTCAAATTTCACAGCTTTGATCTGATCCCAGGGTAATGCGTCTTCAGCTTTTCCTTCACTGATATCGGCATAAGTCAGCATATCAGTAAGTACGATATCCGGAGTTACACCTCTTAACTGAGTAGAGCCGCCATTTACACGATAAAATTTCTGAATTGTTAATTTTAAGGAACCGTACTCATTCGGATTGAAAGTATGCTGGTCAAGCGGAATGAATGTCTGAACCGTTCCTTTTCCGAATGTTTTGTTGCTGCCCACGATCACGGCTCTTCCATAATCCTGCATAGCAGCAGCCAAAATTTCTGAAGCTGAGGCAGAAAGTTCGTTAACCATTATCACCAAGGGCCCGTCGTATAAAACTGAAGGGTCTTTGTCTTCATGAACCTTCATCTGACCGTCACTTCTGCGAACCTGTACGATAGGTCCTTTCGGAATGAATAATCCGGCAATTTCAACTACTTCTTCCAGAGAACCGCCGCCATTATAGCGCAGGTCAAAAATTAGACCTTTTATATTTTCTTTTTTCAGTTCTATAATTTCCTTTGAAATATCGTCAGACGGGTCGCGTCCGTTGCGGTCATTGAAATTGGTGTAGAATTCGGGAAGATAAATTACGCCGTATTTCTCGCCGCCATCTTCTATGACGGCGCTTCTGGCAAAAACTTCTTCTTGTTCAATTACATCACGGACAAGTTTTATGTCTTTTATGGAACCATCTTTCTTTTTTACTGTCAAAGTAACTTCCGTTCCTTTCTTTCCTCTGATGTGGCGGATGGCTTCGTCAAGCAACATCCCCACGATGTTTACAGGTTCTTCGCCTTTTTGTTTTACCTGTGTGATTTGATCACCTACTTCCAACTGGCCGTCTTTCCATGCAGGTCCGCCTACCACTAATTCCATGATGGTTGCAAACCCTTTTTTGTCCTGAAGCCTTGCGCCGATTCCTTCTAACTGTCCTGAAATGCTTACGTCGAAATCATCTTTGTCCTGTGGTGAAAAATAGCTTGTGTGCGGGTCATACTTTTCCGTAAACGAATTGATGTAAAGCGTCAGATATTCTTCTTTTTTTCTTTTTTGTAAACGACGGAAAAAATCTGTAGTATTTTCAGAAACTTTTTCTCTTGCTTCTTTTTCCAAATCTTTCAATGGCTTGTTTAAATTCGTAGAATCCCCTTGCAAACGAATCAATTCAAGTAAGGTGTTATATTTTAAATATTTTCTCCAAAGTTCTTTCGCTTCTTTTTTATCAGCGGCATATTGCACCAAATCATCACCTATAAGAAGATCTTCATTTGTCGTAAAATCAAAAGGTTTTTTGAGTATTTCTTCTGAATAAGCTTTCACTTCATCAATCCTTTTATAAATTGTATCTACGGTGGAATGATAAAATGTCAAATCCTGATTGTTAAAATAATCATCTAATTTATGAATATCCTTTTTGAAATAATCATAATCAGACTGTAAAAAATACCTTTTAGAGGCATCGATTTTGTCAAAATACATTTTAAACACATCTTCTGAAAAATTGTCATCTATGGCCTGAGGCCGGTAATGCATATAAGTCAGTGTATTTCTGACATTTTTTATAATGGTTTTAATTTTGGAATCGTCTGTTCCCAAATCAGGTGTACAGAAGCAAAAAGCCAAAAAACACATGGACAGAAAAGATAGGAGTATGAACGTTTTTTTCATCAGCATAAAAGCCTGTTTAATTTGTATAAAAGTAAGTTATTTGCTTCACAAATATAAAGCCAAAAATAGTTTGTTTAAATT
>CAZKOC010000219.1:0-3956 GCA_964554275.1 uncultured Weeksellaceae bacterium | reverse complement strand
AAGAAAAAGAATATTATGTGTATGACAAGGAAGACCGCGTGATCATGTCCACGGATACGAAGCTGAAATCGGAAGGGAAATGGTCTTTTGTAAAATATGACAAGCTGGGGAGAGTAATTTATACAGGCCTTTGCACGGGAGGAGAAAGAAATACGGAGCAGGCCGGAGCCAACGGTTCAGTCACAGTATTTGAAACAAGGAGCTCCACAGGCTTCAATAATTCTTTTCACCAGGTTTATTACACCAACACGGCCTACCCTACGGCGGTTACAGATGTCCTCAGCATTAATTATTACGATGAATACCCGCCCGGGATGCCCGATAAACCCTCCCAGGTCTATGGGCAGCCGACACTTTCTTCGGATGTTGTTGGCTCAAACCACAGTACCAAGTCAATGCTTACCGCTTCTTTTGTGAGAAATGTGGAAGACGTCAAATGGAATAAAACGGTTTTCTGGTACGATACAAAGGAACGCCTCGTGGGAAGCCACAAGATCAACCACCTGAACGGGTACAGCAAAACGGAAATGAAGCTGGATTTCCCGGGGAACATCACCGAATCAAAGGTTTTTCATAAAAGGACCACCACAGATACGGAGGTTGTTGTAAAGCAGCGCTATGTTTATTCCGCGCAAAACCTTCTAATGAAGCATTACCACAAAGTGGACAACAATCCGGAAGAGCTTTTGGCGGATCTTACTTACGATAACCTGGGAAGGGTCACCAATAAAAAAGTAGGCAATAACCTGCAATCCATAGACTATACCTACAACATACGCGGATGGCTTACCTCCATCAATAACCCGGCGAACCTGGGTACGGATCTGTTTGCTTATAAGATCAATTACAACCAGCGGGAAGGAGTGGAAACTCCCAACAATGACTATCAATCACTTAAAGTAAAACCCAGATACAACGGGAGCATAGCGGAAACTTCCTGGGCAACTGCATCCAACATCATAGAAAGGTACGGTTATGTGTATGACGGAGCAGGAAGGCTGCAGGCGGGATTGTTCCAGGCGCATGGCGACCCCTACCGGAAAGACCACAGTGAGATCGTTACCTATGACAACCGGGGGAACATCAAAACCCTTTACCGTACTTCTTACAAGTCTTCACAGGAAACTTCTCCCAGGCTCATTGACAATCTCGGCTATACCTATGACGGAAACAGGGTAACCCATATCGCGGATCATTCCAACAACCCGAATGGCTATGAAAGCGGGAACGGAACCATAGAATATGATGTGAACGGGAATATGACGGTAATGCCCGACAAAGGCATCATGAACATCAGCTACAATTTCCTGAACCTGCCGACTTCGATAACGAATATGAACACCACGGCATTCTTATACAGCGCGGACGGGACAAAGCTCAGAAAAACCCTGACCATCAACCACAACGGAACCGATGTGGACATCATCACCCTGTACCTGGACGGGTTCCAGTACTCGACGCCTAATTCAGACCTGATCGCAGGGATGTTCAAAGCTCCCGAAAATGAATCGGTAGGATCAGCCAAGACGGCCTCAGAACCTGAAGCGTTTGACCCGGGAGACAGAGGCATAGGAGATCCAGGAACCAATCCCCTGGTACTTGACCTGGTATTCTTCCCGACAGCCGAAGGCTTCTATGATTTTGAGAATAAGCGTTATATTTACCAGTACAAAGACCATTTGGGCAATGTACGGATGAACTACACGCGAAACACAAGTACCCAGGCAGCGCAGATACTGGACAGGAATAAATATTACGCCTTTGGAATGAACCACCTCAACCAGTCGGAGAAGTCTGTTTACACCCCGCTTTCTGTTCCGTATAACTACAAGTACAACGGTAAGGAACTACAGGAAACGGGAATGTACGACTACGGCTGGCGTATGTATATGCCCGACATAGGCAGATGGAATGGGATAGATCAGCTGGCGGAGAAATACCACAGTATAAGCCCTTATGCGTATGTAGTTAATAATCCGATTTCTTTTATAGACCCTGACGGGAGAAAGATAGAGAAAAATAAAGATGGAACCGGATGGACATTTACAGGGGCTGACATTAATATGGTTTTAGGATATTTCGATTTAGGAGGAGATTATAGCAACCTTACATCGGAATTAGGGAAATATGGTGATGACTTTGGCAGTGGTCCAATAAGTGATTTTTGGTTTAGTTTTGATAGTGGTCTTGATATCGCAGCAAATGCGGGGATGCCGGAATATACGGACAAAGCTTTAACCAAATGGGCAAGAGGGATGTTTAAAGACGTTAAAGGAGCAGATAAGATTAAAGTGAAAACAAAGTCTACCTCAAAGAACCATAAAGATATGTTTTATGAAAATGGAGGAATCTTTTATTATAAAGACCTTGTAAAAAAAGAAGCTCATGGCGATCAAGATGGGAATAAAATTTATATTTCCGAGAACACGTACAATAGAGGTTTGGGGTTTTTATATTTGGTGGCAGGTCATGAGATCATGCACTATTCTTTTGAAGTAATGGGATTTTCATATAAAACGTATGGTAATCATCATCATTATACTATTGCTGAGTGGCAAGTTAGGCAAGTAGAAGAATGGGGCATAACCGATGGATATATTTATGAGCAAGTAAACGGTTATCTGAATGATTTAAAATCTCGAGAAAATTGGAGCACGGGTAGTGCCCATGGTATAAAATTGGGAATTATCTGGACAGAAACCTGTATGCCTTTAATTGATAAATTATGAGAACAATAACTTTAATGTTGTGTCTATTGTTTTATGTTAGCTGTACAACCAATAAGACAAATAAATTATTTTCTGAAAATAAAGCCTTTGAGTACTGGATGTATCGTAATCATGGCGATTATGATACAATCTTTTTTGAAAAGGATGGTTTGAATGATTTGGATAATATTAATTTTAATGACTTCCATAAATTGATTAATATGAATGTAAGTAATTATAAATCAATTGAATTAGAATTTAAAGTTAAAGATTTTTTTAATAAAGATGATACTTCCAATTTGAAAGTTCATATTTTACACGAAATCAACAATCCAACACAAAAACAATATTTAGGATATATTCATAACCTTGAAAAAACCTCTATAAAAAACATATATCTAATTTTTAATGTTATTGATAATAGGGTTAAATCCTCATTTGTAGCCCATCTTTCTCTAGATAACGGTTTTGGTTCTGAAACTCAAATGGTAACATTTAAAAGTGATAATAATTACGAGTTAATGGTCTCTGGCTGGGCAGATGGAGGAGGTAAATTTGAACATTTAAATTGTTTTAAGATTACCGAAGAAGGGTTTATTGATACTTCTGTAGAATGTAAAAAGGGAAGTAAAAAATAAAAGGAAGATCAAGAAACTTGATTATTGGAAAGAGTGATGAAAAATTATGGTTTTTTTATGGTGATGATTCTTTTATTGAATCAAAGTTGTTTTTCTCTTAGAAACAACAGACCCCCGTATAGTTTAGACTATTTAATTTATAAAAATTATAAGGAAAATGAAATAAATATTGATTTCTCAAAAATGACAGTTAGCGATGAAGAACAATTTGAGTCTTTTTTTACAGAGGAATCTTATACATTAAAAAAAGACTCGGTATTCATACAGCTGCCAAGTAAAATTATATATTATGGAGAAAGAGACGAAGTATTAGACATCTATATTATAAGTAAATCTTTAAAATCTTGGGGAAAACAGTATTTAGGATATATAGATGAGGATTTTGAACCAACATCCTATAATGAATCTCGATCTTTTGTTGTGTTCAATGTTGTCAACAACATAATTAAATCATCTTATATTATTTTTGATAATTGGTCATGGGGATTTGGGTCAGAAAAGCGCGTTGTCACTAATAAAGGTAATAATCTCTATCAATTAGATGTGGAAGGTATGTCTGATTCGGCAGACAGGAGAGGGAATTTTGATTATTACGCGTATTGTCAATTTA
>CAZKOC010000218.1:0-3960 GCA_964554275.1 uncultured Weeksellaceae bacterium | reverse complement strand
AAAATGAAAGACGATGTAGCGTACAGCACTGTCAGTTTACTGCTGACGGAAAAAGAAAAAGTCGCAGAAACAACTGTAATTAATCTTAAAAATTACAATGACAAATATCGTCCTGATTTCTGGTACAGAGCAGGGAATTCAATCAAAGACGGATTTTATTTCTTTCAGTCCATTTGCATTGCTTTGCTATATATCTGGCCTGTCTGGTTGTTACTGGCAGCTGTCTTTTTTGGATTGAAATGGTTTAATAAAAAGGCACATGCTTCATAATCTTTCATTATTAATTATTTCATAACAATCATATCCCCGGAAGTTTTTAATTTTCGGGGATAGTTATATGCTGGAATTTTGTAAATTTGAAAGAAATGTTAAAATACTAATTTGAGAACCATTGCCGTCATCCCTGCCCGCTATGCCTCTACCCGTTTTCCGGCAAAACTCATGGCACAATTAGGTAACAAAACCGTTATCCGCACCACCTATGAAAATACCATAAAGACAAATTTGTTTGATGATGTCTTTGTAGTAACCGATTCTGAAATTATCTACAACGAAATTTCAAATCACAACGGAAAAGCCATCATGAGCAGATCTGTACATGAAACAGGAAGCGACAGGATAGCAGAGGCTGTTCAGGATATAGAATGTGATGTTGTAATCAATGTTCAGGGAGATGAGCCTTTTGTACAAAAAGAGGCACTCCAAAAATTAATTGATGTTTACAAAAATGATTTCAACAAGGAAATTTCACTTGCCACACTGGCACAGGAAATTTTTGAAGAAGATGAAATCAATAACCCCAATAGCGTAAAAGCAATTTGGGACAAAGATAATTTTGCGCTTTACTTTTCCAGGAGCCCTATTCCCTATCCGAGAGAAACTGATTTCAGAGCAAGATATTTCCAGCATATTGGCATTTATGCCTTCAGAAAAGAAGCCTTATTGAATTTTGCTAAGCTACCCATGCTGCAAAATGAGAAAGCCGAAAAACTGGAACAACTGCGCTACCTGGAATATGGTATGAAAATAAAAATCCTTGAAACCGGATACATGGGAATAGGCATAGATACTGAAGAAGATTTGAAAAAAGCAAACAAGTATTTGCTTGAATTAACAAAAACAATTGGTCATGAATTTTAAAAATTTCCCCATGGTTCCCCGTGTAATTTATGGACGAGGAAGTTCCAGCCAAGTTGAAGAGATTGTAGAACCTATCCGCAAAAACGGATATCCGATCATTTATTTTGCCGATCATTGTTTCAAGAACAAACCTCTTGTCAATCATATTCCCATCAATAAAAACGATAAAATTGTTTTTATTGACACTACCGAAGAACCCAAAACTCAGGATGTAGATAAGATTCGCGATGAATTGAGAGAAGAATTCGGGAAAGTTTCGGGAATCATTGGCTATGGCGGCGGAAGCGTACTGGATATGACAAAGGCTGTATCTCTGATGATGACTAATATGGGTTCCTCTTCTGAATATCAGGGTTGGGATTTGGTGAAAAACGAAGGCGTTTACCATGCCGGAGTTCCTACTTTAAGCGGAACAGGCGCCGAAGTTTCCAGAACCTGTGTGTTGACGGGCCCTGACAAAAAATTGGGTCTGAACTCGGATTTTACACCGTTTAATCAGGTAATTCTTGACCCGAAACTTACAGAAGGAGCACCTAAAGATCAGGCATTTTTTACGGGTATGGACTGCTACATTCACTGTATCGAATCACTGAATGGGACTTTTCTCAATGCTTTCAGCAAGAGCTATGGCGAAAAAGCACTGGAACTTTGCCAAAAAATCTATCTGGAAAAAGATGAATGGGATGACGAATCTGATGAAGATCTGATGATGGCTTCCTGGCACGGCGGAATGAGCATTGCTTATTCACAGGTTGGCATAGCACATGCTTTGAGTTATGGATTGTCTTATATTTTAGGAATTAAACACGGAGTCGGAAACTGCATTGCTTTTGACCAAATTGAAGAATTTTATCCTGAAGGTGTAAAAGATTTCAAAAAGATGGTCGATAAATTCCAGGTTGAAATTCCGAAAAATATCTGTTCAAATTTAAGCGAGGGTGAGATGAACAAAATGGTCCAGATTGCATTAAATCTTGCTCCCCTTTGGGAAAATGCTTTGGGGAAAAACTGGAAAGAAATTATGACCGAAAGGAAAGTAAGAGAATTGTATGAGAAGATGTAGGATGCTTACAGTGGAGATTTTGTGCCATTTTGATTTTAATTTTTACGTAGGTTGAGTGGAAAGCATCGTGGTACAAAAACCATACAGAATCAATTTATTTATAGAGAATATTTTTTCTTTTTAAAAATGTAATAATTTCATCATCGTTATTGATTGAGAAGGTGAGTTTTTTTCCATTAGTACGATAAATCGTTAACGCACTGTCGCTATCAAAAATATATCCCCAGCCATACTTGAAAGAATATCTGATCCCCCAGCCAGAAAAATCATTAAGAGCTGAGACTTTACTGACTTTATATTCTTTTATTTTTGACCATTCTATCTTTCTTTTTACTATTGGAAATATGGAATATTCTAAATACGATTCATTAATGACCAATTGAAATTTTGATAAAATAAGAAACAATCCTATTAATAATATTCCTATCGAGAAAATGAAAAGTGTCCTGTCGTGTTTATTATTCAAATAATAAACAGCAAAAAATATAAATTGAACAATGAATAAAATAGATATTATTATGGGAAATCTACTTGTCTGTTTTATCTCTTTCATATTGAACTTTCTTTAAATTTAATAATTTAATTTGTTTTATGTTATTGTTGATTTAAAGGTTAATAAACACAAAGATGAAAGATTAAAAACTAAATCCTTATTTACTGAATGCATACTTTATTCTCTAAATGATTAATTTATACTTTACACACATAGCTGAATACTCATATTTTAATATCTTTGAAAATACCTAACCCAACTTTAAAACCAATGAAAATAAAATATGAAAAAATCCGGGCGGCCCGTTTGAAAAAGAATTATACTCAGGAGTATATAGCTAATGAAATAGGTGTCTCTCAATCACAATACAGCCGTTTAGAGAAAGGAGAAAGCTCTTTAGATGTAGATAAATTAGGGGAGATTGTTACGATTTTGGAAATTTCACCTTATGATATAATAGAATATACCAAACAAAAGGAAATAAATTCTCAAGACTCTCTTGAACAGATAAAAGAACTTTTTGTAGAATTACTTCAGCTCCTTAAAAAAGAAAGACAATAAAATCAGGTTATTGTATGGTGGAACATTGTCTCATCTTTTTATTTTCTATTTTAGCATAGAATTTTTAAATTTCATAAATGAATAAGATTTTCTTACTAATCATTTTTATTTCTTTTACCCTTTCCGCCCAAACAGCGGAAAGCATTATCAATCAGCATTTGGAAAACTCGGGAGGTATCAATAAATGGAGAAGTTTGAATTCCATTATATTGAAAGGATCTGCGACGCTGAGCGTTGAACAATCTTTTCCGATTGTGGTTTATCATAGAAGACCTTACGAGAAAAGAGTGAATTTTATTGTTAAAGGAAAAGAATTATTGAGTGAAGGATACGATGGAAAAAATGGCTGGACCTATAACGAAATCTCCAAAAAGAATGAAATCATAAAAGATTATACACCCGAGTCCTTTGAATCCGATATTCTGGATTATCAAAAAAAAGGATTTGAGGCAGAATACGTTGGAAAAGAAAAAGTTGAAAACAAAGAATGTTACAAAATCATTCTTACAAAACATACCAATAAAATCACCTATTGCTTTTCCACCAATGATTATTCGCTTCTTTCAGAAGAAAATAAGGAAGAAAAATTATTCTATTATGATTATAAATCATTTGGCGGATTACAGTTTGCTACCAAAACCATCGGACAACCCAAAGAAGGCGGCGAATATGTGATAAAATTTTATGAAATTCAAATCAATCC
>CAZKOC010000217.1:0-3986 GCA_964554275.1 uncultured Weeksellaceae bacterium | reverse complement strand
GAAAATGAGGCGGTTGACTCTGTCACTTCATCCAGAAAGAAAGAGCCCGGAGCTTGACAACTCGTTGCTTCAGGCAGGACAACGCGATAAGCTTCTGTTTGCCCCGACGGATTGATCGCATATCCAACGATAGTTCTACCGTCATCGGAAACAGAGGAGGCGTAACTTAATGTCCAGCCTTGTAAGTCTAAGCCGTAATCATTTTCCAACATTTCTTTCAGGTTTCGCATACCTTCAGCTTCTGTCCAGTAAAAAGCAACCGAACCTCCGTCGATAAGACCTTCCCCTACAATTACAGAGCCATCTGCAGAAGTTGCTCTGGCCATGCCAAAGGTTCCCCCTCCGGGCAAGTCTCCTATGCTTTCCATCCCGCCGGCTTCTGTCCATCGGAATGCTTCATAATCAACAGGTCCCGTGCTACTCCAGCCGACAATCGTTGAGCCGTCAGATGAAACCCCCCAGGCATGACTGTCAAAATCTCCTCCCGGCAAATCCCCAAGACCTTCCATTCCTCCGGTTTCTGTCCATCGGAATGCCTCATAAAATCCATCATTTCGCTGTGCGTATCCAACAATCACGGATCCATCGCCTGAAACATCAAACCCGGTAGATTCAAATCCTCCGGGAAGAAAGCCAATTCCTTCTAACCCATTAGCCTGAGTCCATCTAATTGCCTCCGAAGACCACATAGAGTTAAATCCATAACCAACAATAGTCAGTCCGTCGTCAGAAACAGCATAAGCGAAAGAATCAGAGCCACCCGGAAGAAATCCTATACCCTCCATTACATCATTTTCCCATCTAAGAGCCTCTGTATATCCATCTCCCCAACCTGTACCAACAATAATATTTCCGTCTGAAGATACTCCACGGGCAAAACTGGTGAAGATACCTCCCGGTAAGTCTCCTAACCCGACTATCCCTTCACTTTCATTCCATCGAAAAGCTTCAGTACCACTCACTGGACCAAAACTTGATCCACCTTGACCGACCACAATCTCACCATTTGCCGAAACAGCATGCGCCATGCTATTTTGCCCACCTGGTAACATACCCAAACTTTCAAAAGTTGCTTCTTGAGCAAATCCATTTACTGTTATGATAAATACAGCTAATAAATTAAATAAAGATTTCTTCATGCTAATAACCATTTTAATTAAAATAAATTTTGCTCAAATGTGGGTAAACTCAAAAATAAGTGCTAATCTACCCCGTGAAAAAAAGGGCCTAATCAAAAATCAATATTTAATTATTTTATAATCAACGAGTTACTTTAAACAGAAAAGAGGTAATCGTATAAGGAGTCAGTT
The DNA here is from genome assembly GCA_964554275.1 of uncultured Weeksellaceae bacterium. Classification (GTDB taxonomy): domain Bacteria; phylum Bacteroidota; class Bacteroidia; order Flavobacteriales; family Weeksellaceae; genus Moheibacter. The sequence goes on along the minus strand of CAZKOC010000217.1, from coordinate 2,676 downwards.
GTTTCCAATCCTATTTTTTCTTGTATTTTCCATTTTCTTTTTTTACACGCATTGTAAGTAATATTAAAAATGCTTGCAATTTCTTTTAGGTTGAGATTCATATAAACATAACAAAGAAACCGGATGTCATTTGATGTAAGTTCGGGGTGATTTTCTTTTAGCCGTTTCAAAAAAAGAGGGTTAACCTTTTCAAAATGGCTCATAAAATCTTCCTTCTGGTTATCTGCTGTAAGAATATTTTTGATAGAGCGGATGTACTTTTTTATTTCTTTGTCCTGATATTTTTCGCTATTCGACTCAAGGGAGTAAATAATATCCTCTATTAATTGGTTCCTTTTGTTAAAATATAAGGCTTTAGCCGTTAATTCTCTGTTTTTTTCAGAAACCTCATGTTTTTTTATTTCCAGTTGTTTTTCGGCCAATAACCGATCTTTTTTTTCTTTTTCTATGACTAAATTTGATATCGTGATTTTTTGCTTCTGTTTAATTACCCTGTTTCTCAAAGTTTTATATATTGACAAAAAAGTAATTATACCAATCACAAGGACTCCTATAAAAATATATGTTTGATTTTTTTTTCGTTCTTTTTCAGTATTCAGCTCATACTCGTACTCTTTAATTTTAAATTTAACTTTATTTGCCTCGAAAAGGTTTCTGCTCATCAAATCTGATAATGAATCTTTAGTTATCACTACCGAATCTTTATATTGAAGAGCATTTTTATATTCTCCTTTTTGTAGATACAATGTTGAAAGATTATCATAAAGTTCTATTCGGTTTACCAGTTCATTATCAACTCTTAAACCTTCTTTTGCATAGGAAATTGCTGTGTCATGTTGGTTCAGTTCTAAATATATTTCTTTTAAAAGCCAAATTAAACACGAATAGCATATTTTATTTTTATCCGTTTCTTTAGTGTACTTTTCATATAATTGTTCTGCTCTATTAACTGCTACATCAACCTGCCCGTCTAAGAAAAGTGCATGTGTATATACTGATTCCCACAAAAAATCTGTCTCAATATTTGTAGGTTTTTGAACCTGTTGTAAAATTTTAAAACTTTCTTTTGGACGATTAAGTTTATTATAAATAATTGCCATGTTGGTTGATATTCTTTTTTTATCAATCAGCTTGTCTTCTGTTTCTGGTATGCTATGATAAGCCTTATCCAAATAGTGTATGGCTTCACTATACTTTTCTTCTCTATAGTACAGAAGCGCTATGTTGGATAAAGGAAGGTTGATTTTACTTTGTAATTCTTTGCTTTCTAACATCAAAGAATAAGATTCCTGAGAATATTGCAAGGCCTCACCATAGTCAGACATCCGGTAATACAATCTACCAATATAATGTTTAATATTTGCAAGCTCATCATTCCATTGATTTTCTTCGGCAATTAACTCCGCTTGTAACAACTTCTCCAATGCTTTAGGATAATTATTATTGCTTTCCAATTTTAAACCTTCTTCTATCAACCGCTGACAGTTTTCACGGGAGATATTAGGAGAGTTATAGCTGTTTGCGAATGAATGAGAAGTAGCAGACAAAAAGCTAAGAAGAGTAATATTTAAAAGAAATGATTTGAAATAAAAAGATAAGGCAGGCATGTTTCTTTTTCGCAGAAAGTTAGAAATATTTTGTTAATCTGAAACACATTCAAGAAAAAGGGCGGTTTTTACCGCCCTCTTAATTAACACATTGAAAACATCCTCTACTATGAAGAAATTTATTTTTTGATGACTTTATACTTCTTTGTTACAGAATTGTTGTTTAATACAACTTCTATAAAATAGATACCGCTTGAGAGATTTGATATATCAATCGAAGTATTTTCCTTGTTCAATGATTTGATTGACATTCTTTGTCCTGTAAGATTGTAAACCGAAACCGAATTGATTTTTTCTTTAGCTTGGATGTTTATGATTCCTGTGGTGGGATTGGGGTATAATGCAATTTGATTTTCAAATTCGGTAGTTCCCATTTCCTGTGTGTTGAATGTAACAGGACCTTCCCAGTCACTTCCGGAAAATTCACAAATTGCCCGGATATACACCTCATAATCAATTCCTTCTTCCAATCCGCTTATGGCTTCACCCGGCGTTCCGTCATTGTCTATGATGATTGTTCCCTCACCCTGTACAAATCCGGTTTCTCCATATTCTATTTCCCATTGCGTTGCTCCGCCGTTTTCCGTCCAGGTTACATATACCATAGAGGTCGTAATAACATCAACTACTACATTGGTTGGTAAACTGCAAGGTTCCGGTTCAATGATAAAAGAAACAGGACCGACCCATTCACTTCCGGAAAACTCACAAATCGCCCGTACATAGACATCGTATTCCACTCCTTGAGTTAATCCACCTATGGTTTCATTTGGTGAGCCGTCATTATCGAAAATTACCGTTCCTTCTCCTTGTGTAAAGCCACTTTCTCCGTATTCTATTTCCCATCCTGTAGCATCACCATTTTCTGTCCAGCTTACAAAAACTACCGAATCTGTAACGGTGCTTACTGCTATGTCGGATGGTTGTATACATTCTCCACCGCCACCAGTGGTAGTGAAAGTAAAAGGTCCTGCATAGTCACTTAGTTCTCCTCCGTTACAACTGCTTTGAAGATACACATGATACATGGTGTTGGGAGTTAAACCTGTTGCTGTTGCCCACGTCATCC
>CAZKOC010000216.1:0-3987 GCA_964554275.1 uncultured Weeksellaceae bacterium | reverse complement strand
AATTACAGTTATTAATATGATCCTCCCTATTCTTCTTACTACTTTCAAACTCTAAAATTCCGATATTTGCACAAAATTAAGCGTAATTAATTAATTGTAAGCGTTAAAATGACTGAATTTCCTATAATTCTGGGGATTGAATCTTCTTGTGATGATACTGCCTCAGCAGTAATTCAAAACAGAAAAATTTTATCCAATGTGGTGGCCAATCAAAAAGTACACCAAAGCTACGGAGGAGTTGTACCGGAATTGGCATCACGTGCACATCAGCAAAATATAGTTCCGGTTGTAAATGCAGCACTGAAACAAGCCGGAATTCCCAAAGAAAAGCTCAGCGCAATTGCCTATACACGCGGCCCGGGCCTGATGGGTTCTCTCTTGGTAGGGAGCAGTTTCGCTAAATCTTTGAGCTCAACGCTAAATATCCCTTTGATTGAGGTCAATCATATGCAAGCGCATATTTTGGCTCATTTCATTGATGATGCAAATGAAAAATCTCCTGATTTTCCGTTTTTGTGTCTTACTGTGAGCGGCGGGCATACGCAAATTGTGAAGGTCAATAATTATTTTGAAATGGAAATTTTAGGCGAAACGATTGACGATGCCGCCGGAGAAGCTTTTGACAAGGCCGGAAAAATTCTGGGTTTGGATTATCCGTCGGGACCTATTATCGATAAATTGGCAAAAGAAGGAAATCCCGATAAATTCAAATTTTCAAAACCAAAAGTTGACGGATTAAATTTCAGCTTTAGCGGACTGAAAACGGCAATCCTTTATTTCATCCAAAAAGAAACCAAAGAAAATCCGAATTTCATAAAAGAAAATTTAACCGATTTGTGTGCCTCAATTCAAAAAACTATTGTTGATATTCTTATGGATAAATTAACAAAAGCTTCTGACGAAACCGGAATCAGACAAGTTGCCATTGCAGGGGGTGTTTCCGCCAATTCTGAAATCAGAAACCGGCTAAAAGAAATGAAAGCCGAAAAAGGATGGGAAGTTTTCATTCCTAAATTTGAATACACAACCGATAACGCTGCCATGATTGCCATGACCGGACAGCTAAAATTCGAACAGGGTGAATTCGCCGAATTGACTTCAAAATCTGTTGCTAAATATTTAATTTGATGCAGTTATTTATTGGAAATATTCAGGGAAATTTCGCCGAACTAACCGGCGAGGAATGTCAACATTTTACTAAAGTTCTACGTGGCAGAATCGGGCAGGAAATTCACGTCACTGATGGAATGGGGAAAATGGCAAAAGGAGTTGTTTCCCAAATCAGTTCCAAAATCGTGGAAATTGAATTAACCGAGGTGCTGGAAAATTTTAAGCAAAGACCGTATGAGCTTCATATTGCCATCGCTCCAACCAAAAATATGGAAAGAATTGAATTCTTTCTGGAAAAAGCTACCGAAATCGGAATCGATAAAATCACGTTTTTTAAATCTTTTCATTCCGAACGGAAAAACATCAATCTCGATCGCTGTCAAAAGATCGTCCAGTCAGCTGCCAAACAATCTTTGAAGACTTATATACCGATTGTAAATGATTTGGTTAAATTCTCGGATTTTATCAGGGAAAATCATTCCGAAATAAAATTAATTGCGCATTGTAATGATGAGTACGACCGAAAAGAATTCAAATCCATTATTCAAATTAAACAAGATTATTTGATTCTCATAGGACCTGAAGGCGATTTTTCAAAAGAAGAAATTGAATTGGCTGAAAAGAGTAATTTTACGGGAATTTCACTTGGAAGTCAGCGATTACGAACCGAAACCGCCGCGCTCAATGCTGTTTTTGGAGTAAATTGGATGAATAATTAAAAAAATGCTAACAGTATCATCCTGAATATTTGAGATTAAGGCAATAAGAAATGCAGTGAAGAGCCTCAGATTATTTATTACCATATCATCATTCTTCAGAGTGACGAGAAAAACAAATAACCTGAATTTTGAGAAAATGCTTTCAACTCTATTTCTTTAACAAATTAATGCTTACGGTAGCCAATTCCGAATCCGGAAATTTTCTGAAAAGTGTCCCGTCCGGTTTCAATCCTGATTCTATACAAATCCTGTGGAAAACATCAACTTCTACAATGTACTGATCTGAAAATCCGTGCGTGGCGTCATAAGCCGTCGCGGCGGTTCTGCCGATATTCTTCGATGTTATTTCCGGAGGCAATGTATGCAATTCAATCAATAGCAATCCGAATTTCTCCACATAAGGCGTCCATTTTTTCAAATGATTCAATAAATTTTCTTCAACATCATTATTGGACAATCTTTTTCCTCTGAAACTGAAAGCCCCGGTTGACGTACTGATTCTCGATGTATTTGTATCAAGCACATCTTCCCAAATCCTGTTATGATCCAGAAAAGTTCGTATATTCAGTAAATCACTTAAATCGATATCATAATCACACTTCAGATCTTCCGCCAGCTTTTTAGGGTTCCCGATATCGCCCCAAACTACTTTTGCCCAGATGTCATTTTTAATCAGATTTGCACGGGTTACTTTCAGCGCCGCCTGATTATAATCTGCTCCAACCAAAAACAACGGATACTCTTCCAGTTGCTTTCCACGAAGTGTTTGTCTTTCAATCACTTCATAAAGATGCTGCAGCAAAGCTCCATTGCCACATCCCATATCAAGAATTCCTTTGGGTTGCTCTTCAATCGGCCGGTTAAATATGTCGATGATAAACTCGTCCAATACATTAAAATAAGTAGAATGCGCTCCTCCGCTCCCCCAAACATTCATTTCTCTGTCCACGTGGATTTCTTCTTCTCCGATTTCTATCTCCCTGATTTCATCGGCTTTTCCAAACAATAAATTTTCAAGCTTCGAGAACATCGGAAGATAAGACACCGTTACTCCATAAGCGGATGCCCTTCTGGCAAAAAACAATCCTGTTTCTGTAAATTGAAAATTTTGATTTCTTTTTGTAAACCAGCCTAATTCAGAAAGATAATCCAGAATTGTTTCAAAATATTGCGGGTTACGGTGAAATTCCCCTGCACTGAAAGACGCTTCCATAAAGTATTTGTGAAACATTCCGCTCATTCCGAGTTTAACAATGATAGGGCCAATCAGAACGCCTTCAATGTGCTTTTTAAGTTGATGCTGCAAAGAATCCTCCTCATTCTCATCAAACAGTATTGATTTGTATTTATCAAATAAGTGAATCCATTTCTTACATAAATCTTCTGTAATTTCTTTTGATTTAATCAATTCATTATCAAATAAAAAGATTGATAAATCCTTGTAAATATTTTGTAACGAAAATGCAGATTCTGTATTTTGATTGGTTGAAATCTGAATTAAATCTTTCGAATTATCAATCAGATAATCAAGAAAATTCTGAGAAGCCAAAATACGTAGGGCAACATTCAGATAACCTTCATTAGCAGAAAACTGTTGAGCAATTTCCGAAAGCTTAAGTTCTTTATGTTCTAAAATATAATTAAGAATATTTTTTTCTGATAAAACTGCAATTACAGGCGTAGTAACGATTCCGTCAAGATGCCGGAAAATTGTTGACCTTAGATGTTTCTTATCCATACAGATATTTAAGGAGCCAAAATTAAAACTTTTAGTCTACTAATTTGATAGAGTTTATGAAAAATTATAACTAAATATAATTAAATCCTTTAATTCTAATAAATTAAAACTAAAGAATGTTCACTTCACGCTCTAAATTGATTCCGAATTTTTCGTAAATATCGTCTAAGATTTTTTGTGACAAGTCATAGATTTCCTGTCCGGTAGCATTCCCGTAATTTACCAGAACCAACGCCTGTTTTTTATGAACACCCGCGTCACCAAAACGTTTGCCTTTCCAGCCCGCGTTTTCAATCAGCCAGCCCGCGGCCACTTTTACTTCATCGCCAGAAACATATCCGGATATAGAAGGATACTGTTTTTGTAATTCTTCGAACTGGCTTTTCGGAATCACCGGATTTTTAAAAAAACTTCCCGAAT
>CAZKOC010000215.1:0-4058 GCA_964554275.1 uncultured Weeksellaceae bacterium | reverse complement strand
GTTATAATTATTTTTTCTGTTATGGATTTATCTTTTCTGACCATTACATAGAAATTGTAGGCGAAGATCAAATGTGATATAAACATCATGGATCCGCCTACGGCACGCCATACCCAATATTCTCTCATAAGGATGACAGATTCTATGAAAGGATTTCCTTCTATCCAGCTAAGCCCCTTCAATGTTCCTCCCGTCATGAGCGAAACCATATAAGCAAAAAGCCCGACGAATGCCAGCCAGAAATGCGCTCCGACAAATACTTGTTTGGGTTCTCTTCCGGTAATTTTAGGAAGGATTGCATATACGGCTCCCCATAGTAAAAAGCAGATAATTCCGTACATGGTCATATGTGAGTGTGCCACATTGAAATCTGTAAAATGCCAGACATAATTGGTAAATCGAAATGCCTGAAAACTTCCCTGTGAAGAACCTACGAAATAGTATATAACACCTACCAGGAAGAATGGTAGTACATAGCTTTTGGAAATATGGTTCCAGCTGCCTCTCATGGTCATCAAAAAATTAGTGGTCCCGGCAATAACAGGAATAAACATACCCATACTGAAAACGATCGCGACAGTCTGTAACCACCATGGCAAAGGGCTGAATACAAAATGATGTGTTCCGATCAGACTGTAAAACAACATTTGCGTCCAGAAAGCCAATACGCCCAGAGAGTAAGAGTAAATTGGTTTATTGAGAGAGGAAGGGAGGTAATAATATGTCAACCCCAGAGTGAATGTCATAAACCACATTCCAACTCCCTGGTGCATATAATAACCTTGTATTACGGTCTCACCTAATCCATCCTGATAGGCAGGAACATATCCGATGGTAACCAATATAATTGTCCAAATAAGTGCGGCCAGAATATACCAGTTGGAAATATATATTTCAGAGATTTTTCTTTTGGCAACCGTTTTATAAAAATTAAAGAATGTAAGAATCAGGCCGGAGGCAAATAACAAAAATACCGGCCAGATGTATTCTCTGTATTCTCCGCCTCCGTTGTTGATTCCTGACATGAGACATAAATTTCCTATGACAATACTTGAGTTGATTAATATCCATGCGATCCTAGAAAGTTGCTTGCTGTAGATAGTTGTATTGGAGGTTCTTGCGATTACGTAATGCCCCAACCCGATCATAGCCAATGAAGCCCAGCCCCAAAAAACCGTATTGGTGTGAACGGGGCGCAGCCTCCCAAATGAAAGCCAGGAAACCGAATCCAGTTCAGGCCAGATAAATTTCATGCCCAGGTATTGGCCCACCATTGTTCCAAAGACCAGCCAAAAGATAGACGCACCCAAATAGTAGATAACAATTTTTTTCAGTGAATCCGGAATTTCAATTTTTATGCTTGTACTTACTTTTTCATCAAATAAAGGATTGTCAGGATTATGAGTTACCTTATTTATCAGGCCCTTTTCATCAAACGCTTTTTCCGCTCCCGACAATTCTTTTCCCGAAAGGCGGTAAGTGAGCGCTGCTTTTCTTTTTTCGAGAATTTCATCTATTTCCGAATCCGAAAGACCTATGATTTCTTCATCAAAAGCTTTATTCCTTTTTCTGATTTGTCTTCTCTTCATCGATTCGGCATAAGCGGATATTTTAGCCGACATAATTATCACGGCAACAAAAGCTACTATCAATATCAAAATCAATGTTCCAATGATACCCGGGCTTGTTTCCCAATTACTTGTATCCAAAGTTTGACTTTGAGCAGTGGAAAGAGCAGATAAGAATAGGAAAAGAAATAATATTAGATGTCTCATTTTATTTAGGATTAAAATGTCCGATTTATGGGATTGACAATAACCGATTTTTAATAATGATGTAAAGTTATAAATAAAATAATTAATTAAGGATAATTTTGTCCGAAATTGATTTAAAAAGATATGTATCTGAAAAACAGAGACAGTAGAAATGTAAATGTTAAGGTAAGAGAATAGGATTTATATCCAATATGTTCTGACGGGTATATTTATCAATGAATCCGTCCGTGAAATTTTCACTGCCCATAAGCTTATTGGACTGCAGAATTTTTTTGATGTCCAGTTCTTTGTATTCTTTCAGCATTCTGATTGAAAGCGGTTTGTACGAAAAATGCCAGGGTTCATACGCAAAACCTTTTCTGCCTTTTGCATTGGTATAAACCAGATAGAATCCGAATTTTTCCGAATTTTCATCTAACCATAATTTGAATTTATGCCATCTTCCACCTTCATTGAAATGGGCTTCACTAAGCGGGTTTGATGGGATTCCCTTTGTACCGTCAATGATGTCTAAATCGGTTCCCCAATGATGGCGTGAAGTTCCGGGAATTGTGCTGTACTGAATGATTTTCTCAATGGTTTTCTCATGGGAAAGACCCTGGTTTCTATAACTTTTGTATTTACGTTCCCAAATTCCATTTTGGTGGGAATAGTTTCTGTAGCTGGAAATTACATGTATGTTGAAACCGCTTTCTTTAGCGGCTTTTTTCATCAAATTAAATTGTAAACGAGCTTCTTCTCTCAATTTAAAATCCTCTCCGTAAAGTGCAGGATTTCCTTTTCCGATCAATTCTTCTTCCGAAAATTCGTTGAATAAATTTAAATTAACAGTAGGATTAATGATTACCAATCCTCCGAAGAGAGCAGATTTTTTGATGAAGTTGCGTCTATCCATTAAAAGAGATCTTATGCTTGTGTTCAATGAATTTGAAAAACATGTAGAGCTTGTATTCAAAATCCAAACCATAATAAGTTTTGGAATCGTAATCAATCTGCATTTCATAAATCTCAGGATTTCCGGTCAAAACCTTTTGATTCCAAATCGAAACATACCGCTGGTTCTTATTTTGCAGATAATTCAACGAATAAGTTTCCGCCGAAGGCTGCGTTTTCAGAAAACTTTCATAACCCAAGTCTAAAACGGCGAGGTCGTATGTTGTTTCTTTAGCATCTAACTCTTCTTGGTATTTTTTAGTTTTAATGATAATTACACCATTTCGTCCTCTGCTTCCATAAAGAGCTGTTGCGGAAGCATCTTTTAAAACAGTTACACTGGAAATTTCATTTGAATCTATTTCATCCATCGAAAGAATTTTGTAACTTGGAATTCCGTCTATTATATATAAAGGATTACTATTTTGTAAAACAAGAGAGGGCATTCTACATCTGAAATAAACTATCGAAGGTTCATTTGATTCTTGGCTTGATGGAAATCTGTCGGGCTGCATCATTGCGGGACTTAAAATAGGAAACTCAACTATTAAGCCTGGAACTTTCCCTTTTAGTTGTTTTGTTAGATTTAGTGAGTCGTTTTCTAAATATACAAAATCCTCCTGGGCCCAACTTATAAAAGGTAAAACCAAAATAAGTATAAATAATTTTTTCATGGTTAAGCTATTGGGTTTAAAGATAAGAAAAATCCTCACAAGCTTTCAAAACCTGTAAGGATACTATATTCTAAAATTTAAATTCTAATTTTTTTCAGCAACCAATTCGCCAATCCTCACGATGACTTCCACCGCTTTTTCCATGGATTCCAGCGGAACGTATTCATAAGGCCCGTGGAAATTGTGACCGCCCGCGAAAATATTCGGACAGGGCAATCCCATAAAGCTCAGTCGGGAGCCGTCGGTTCCACCGCGAATCGGTTTGATGTTGGGTTCAATTCCCATATCTTTCAGGGCTTGTTCGGCAATTTCAACCGAAATGAATTTTTCCTGAACTTTTTCGATCATGTTGTAATACTGGTCTTTCATATCCAAAGCGATATTGTCGTTCCCGTATTGTTCTTTGAATTCGTCTACGATCTGTTGAATCAAAGCTTTTCTCGCCTTGAATTGTTCCATATCATGGTCACGTATGATGTACTGCAGTTCAGCTTCGGAAACATTTCCTCTCATCGTATGCAAATGAAAAAATCCGTCGCGTCCGGTGGTTTGTTCCGGAACTTCATCTTCGGGTAATTGGTCAGCAAATTCTCTTGCAATTTTATTGGCATTGACCATCTGATCTTTTGCATAACCGGGATGAACACTTTTTCCTTTGAAGGTGATATGTGCATAA
>CAZKOC010000214.1:0-4072 GCA_964554275.1 uncultured Weeksellaceae bacterium | reverse complement strand
TCTTAATGTTGTTGAAAGTATGTGGAATTTTATAAATTTATCGATGTAAATGGTTATTGGTTGATAGTTAATGGTAAAATTTATAGATGAAAGTTTTTTTTGAGAATATAAGTGAATATATGAAAGTTTCGATCGACTTTCCGCTTGATGCGGTTTTGGAGCAGGCACTTGATATTTTTGAACAATTGCCCGAAGATGACGGAAGTAGTTTTGGAGTGGTCAATGAGAACAATATGGTGATACAATTCAGCAAATTCAATAAATTTCTTTGGCTGATAGAAATCCCCGATATAAGCCGAAACGGGATTCATCAGACGCATTGCAACCGGAATCAATGTATCCGGCTGATTGAGGATATTTTCTCAGGGGCCGATCCTTTTACCCTTTCGGAATTTAAGTTTGAGAGTTATTTGTGAATATGATAAGGATTTTACTTTTGGTTATGTTTGTTATAGGATTTCAGGGAAATCTATATTCTCAAATGGATAATAGTTCATATGTGAATACCGAAGATAACTTATTTACAGGAGACATTGAAAAATCAAATAAAAGCAGAAAAAAGGGACGTATTGATTCTTTTGAAAATGGAAATTTAGTTAAGACTTCTTTTTTTTATACAAAAGGAAATCAGAGATTTGTGTATCAAGAAGACTATTATCACATAAATTCAAAGAAACAAAAATCCTTGAAATTCTACTATAACACTCGAAATCATGAGGAATTTTTCTTTGATGAAAATGAATTGAAATCTGAATACAATTATTATAAAAATGGTATTTTAAATATTCATGAAACATACTTGAATGGCAAAAAACATGGAAAGTGGCGATGTGTAAATTTTGATGATTCAATTTGTGAACGCGAATATGATAAAGGTAAATTAATTAAGGATTGTAAATAATTTCATTCATGAAAGACATTTACGAACCTGAATTTGTGAAAAAATTATTTAACCAGATGTCAGGTTCTTATGAAAGAATGAATTATATAACTTCTTTCGGATTTTCGATCAGGTGGCGGAAACAATTCATTCAAAAAATCCCGCAAACCCAAAGGGATATTAAAGTCATAGATTTATTGTCAGGACTTGGTGAAAACTGGAATCATTTGTTGAAACAATTTCCCGATGCCCAGTTTTACGCGCTTGATTTTTCTGAAGCAATGGTAACGAAGAGTTCTGCGAAAAATGCAAAGCTCAAAAACCGGTTCGAAATTTCACAACAGAATTTGCTGAAATATAAAACTGATTCCGATGCTTTTGATGTGGTAACTTGTGCTTTTGGTTTGAAAACGTTTAATGAGGAACAGCTGGAGAGCATTGCCAGAATTATACATTGCATATTAAAAGAAAACGGCCGATTTAGTTTTATTGAGGTTTCAAAACCGGAAAACAAGTTCATATATTATTTGTACAGAATTTATTTAGGGAAAATGATTCCTGTCCTAGGTAAATTGTTTTTAGGAAATCCGGAAAATTATAAAATGTTGTGGGTCTATACTGAGAAATTCGGGAATTGTAAGAAGGTGACAGAAATCTTTGAAAGGAACCATCTGAAGGTGAATTACGAATCTTACTTTTATGGCTGTGCAACGGGAATTTCAGGCATGAAAGTTGAATAATTTCCTATTTCAAATAAGATTAAGAAATATTCTAATACGACTGCAAATATCGATTTGACTATGAAATAAATCAATAGAAAAATCAAATCAAAAACATTCTTCACTTGGTCAGACTTTCTTAACTTTAAGCATTAAATTTTTACCAATGCAAAAAAGACAATTAGGAAATACGGAATTACAGGTAGCACCTATCACTTTCGGAGGAAATGTTTTCGGATGGACCATAGACGAAAACAAATCTTTCGAAATCATAGATGCTTTTGTGGGGTCAGGATTCAACTTTATAGATACGGCCAATAACTATTCGTACTGGGTAAAGGGAAATGACGGGGGAGAATCGGAACGTATAATAGGGAACTGGCTCAAAAAAAGAAGGATCCGTGATAAAGTAGTGATTGCCACAAAAGTAGGAGGAAGAAATAAAACCATAGACAACCCCAATACCACAAGAAAACATATCATGGAGGAAGTGGATAATTCATTGATACGGCTGCAAACCGATTACATTGATTTGTATCAGACGCATTATGATGATGGCGTCACTCCGATAGAAGAAACACTTTCTGCTTATCAGGATTTGATCAGGGAAGGAAAAATCCGCTGGATCGGCGCTTCCAATATCACTCCTGCAAGATTGCTGGAATCCTTACAGGCAAGTGAAAAATTCAGTCTTCCGAAATACCAGACTTTGCAGCCTGAATACAATTTATATGTCAGGGAAAATTATGAAAAGAACTTTGAGCCCATTGCACTGGAACATAAACTGAGCGTGATGAATTATTATTCACTCGCAAGCGGATTCCTGACTGGAAAATACAGAAATGATAATGATTTGGACCAAAGCCAGAGAGGAAAAGACGTAAAACAATACCTGGACGAAAGAGGATTGAGAATCCTCGACGCGTTGGATGAGGTTTCTAAAGAATACAACACCACTTCAGCCGTTATTTCTCTCGCATGGTTATTGGCAAGACCGTCCATTACTGCTCCCATTGTAAGCGCGACAAGTCTGAGGCAGCTGGAATCCTTGATTGAGGCACCGAAAATTGAACTCAGTGGACAAGCTATTCAGAAGTTGAACGAAGCAAGCCGGTATTAAATAATCAGTATGGCATAATAAGATAGGAAACTTCAAAAAAAAGCGACTCAGTTCTCTGAGCCGCCTTTCACTTAACCTAAAAAACTATGAAAACTCAACTTATCTCCATCCGCCGCCTACTGCTTTATAAAGCTGAACAATGGCGTTCAATTTTCCATATTGTGTATTGATGAGACTCAATTGTGCGTTCAGAGCATTTTCTCGCGCAGTCAAAACTTCTAAATAATTTGCCATACCATATACTTGCAGCTCTTCCGAAAAAGTAATTGCCTGATTGTAAGCTTCATATTCCTGTTGTTTCAATTTGATTTTCTCATCGTTGGTTTGGTATGTGTAAAGCGCGTCAGAAACTTCTTTACTGGCGTTCAGAATTATTTTTTTATAATTTAAAAGAGCAGTTTCCTGTTGAGCTTTGCTGACTTCATATTGTGTACGGATTTGTCTTCCGTTCAAAATAGGTTGGGTCAACGAGCCAACGATGCTTGCAAAAAGAGAATTCGCGCTGAATAACTTATCAAAATCAATACTCTGGATTCCTCCGGCGGCAGTTAATTTCAGTGACGGGTAGAAATTACTTCTTGCTACATTAGTCAATTCAAAAGAATTGATCAAAGCGTATTCGGCAGCCATCACATCGGGGCGGTTGCTCAATAACTGAATGGGAACTCCGGTTCTCAAATCCGTATTTATGGTTTGGGATGAAAGCGTAGTTCTTTTTGTTTCCTGTGGATTTTCGCCCAATAAAATACTGAATGAATTTTCCGTCAGTTTGATGTTGTTGTCAATGTCCAGTAACAACGCTTTCGCATTAAGCAACTGTGCCTCAGTTTGTTTCACGGCAACTTCTGTTACATTTCCGGCATCTTTCAAAAGTTGAATTGTTTCAAAACTTTGTTCCCGGTTGGCAATGGTTTCTTCCGTGATTCTTTTTTGTTCATCAAAAGCCAAAAGTTGATAATATGTGGAAGCAATCGCAGCTACCAGCTCAGATTTTACTGCCTGATGCGCTGAGACCGATTGTAAATAACTTGCCGTAAATGCACGCTGGTTGCTTCTTATTTTTCCCCAAATATCTGCTTCCCAGGAAAGGGAGCCGGAAATTTCATACTGATTCAAATATTGCCTTTCTCCACCGGCGAGTTGCCCGAATTGTGTATTGAGCGATTGCGTAGAATGAGTGTAGCTTCCATTTCCGTTAATTGTCGGGAAATATCCCGCTTTTCCTTGTTTTACATATGCTTCGGCCGCAGCAATGTTTTGCAGTGCAATACGAATGTCCAGGTTGTTACTCAATCCCTTTTCTATGTATTCGGCTAATTTCTGGTCGGTGAAAATTTCTTTCCATGAAAGATT
>CAZKOC010000213.1:0-4105 GCA_964554275.1 uncultured Weeksellaceae bacterium | reverse complement strand
ATATTGGGCTTGAAACATAAAGCTAAGTTAAGCCGATTTTTTCAATAGAGATAAAGCCTTTCCTGAACTCAAACTCCGCCACAGCCATTCTACCGGCCCTAACTGATATTTTTTAGACCAATAAAAACTTATGGCTAATTGTAAAGCATAAACAAAAATGGCAGTCAGGAAATAAGCCCACAAAGGCAGATTCGTTCTCCAACCTAGGCCAAATCCCGAAAACAGAACAATGGAAAATATACTTTGCATCATGTAATTGGTCAAAGTCATTCTACCGTAAATTTCTACAAGACTAAATAATCTTTTCAAGATCCCGGAAAGATAAATGATTGTAATTACAGCAAATACAAATAAAGCAAAAAGCACTTCCATTACAACTTTCAGGTTATAAATCCTTGTAATGCCATTCATTATGGATTCATTCATAAAATTCATTCCCCAAATCATAAAAGTCCCGATCAGCGAAAATAACAAAACACCTTTTGCAATTTTCAAAATAGTTTTGTCATTTTCGAAAACCTTATACCGACTCGCCAAAACGCCCCAAAGAAAGAAACAGAACATCTCGTAATGAACTGAAATTAAATAAACAGGATTTTGAACCTGTACGATGTAAATGTATTTGAGGTTGTATTTTATTACATCCCATAAATTGTCACTCATAAACAAAGGTGGAAGTTCCTTTAATAAATTTATTTCTCCAAACTCCAATCCAATGGCAATGGTATAAGCACGTAAAAAAGGGATGCAAAACGTAAGAAAAATACTCAGATACAACAATGTTTTTTTGCTGAAATAAAATGTGATGAATAAAAACAATCCCATAATGGCAAAATCTCTTAAAATATCAATGTGAAATAAACAGGCATTGACAATTCCCAGGACAAAAAGCCATCCCATTCTTCGCGTAAAAACCAAAAAACTGTTTTGCTTTTTATAGATTAAAATCCAAAATCCAAATCCGAACAAAAAACTCAGGGAAATCCAGACAGGACCAAAGAATATTTCTTCCGTTATTTTGATGAATCGGTTGATGCCTGTACTGCTATCTCCCGAATTTTGAAATGCCATATAATTGGAAATGACAACACAAAGCAGGCAAAATCCTCTCAGAAAATCTACAATAGCAATACGTTTGTTTGTAATGAATTGATTTTCAGTCATGAAATTTTCGAGGAATAAATAGTTAATAAAATTGCGTCCAGAACAAATATACCTAAAGGAAAGTAATTAAATTTGCAGTTCGTTTGAAATTATGAGCTGGCGTAAACTTTTACTTCCTTTTTCGGGTCTGTTTTGGATTGTGGTTACTCTCAGGAATTTATTTTATAAATTCAGGATTTTCAGGTTCAAAAAATTCAAAACGCCGGTTATTTGTGTCGGTAACTTATCAGTAGGCGGTACAGGAAAATCACCGCATGTAATGCTCGTGGCAGATATTCTGAAAGATGAATTTCAGGTAGCGATGCTGAGCCGTGGTTACGGCAGAAAGACTTCAGGCCTAAAAATAGCTAATTATAGTTCTAAAGTTTATGACATAGGTGACGAGCCATTGCAATTCTTTAACCGTTTCAAAAATAGAATTGTGGTTGCGGTTTGTGAAAATAGAATTTTTGGAATTAACCATTTGCTGAAAAATTACAAATCGGAAGTAATCCTGATGGATGATGGATTTCAGCACAGGCAGGTAAAACCGGGATTTTCAATTTTACTGACTGATTTCAATGAACCTTACACATCCGATTTTTTACTTCCCGGAGGGAACCTTCGTGAACCAAGATCTGCCGCGGGCAGGGCAGATGTGATAGTCATTACCAAATGTCCTGATGCGTTTACCATAAAACAAAAGAATGAACTGCTTTTCAAAATAAAGCCGAAATCTTATCAGAAAATCTTCTTTTCGAAAATCGTTTATTCAAACGCGGTGCTTCATCATCGCTACAATATTGATTCCGATGAATGGAGAGATTATGATGTAATTTTGGTGACTGGAATCGCCAAATCAAAGATTTTGGTTGATTTTGTCAAATCCAGATTCAAATCCGTTCAGCACATCGAGTTTCCTGATCACCACAATTTTTCAGGCTCGGATATTCAAAAAATAGATCAGGAATTTGAAAAATTGAAAACAAATCAGAAAATCATTCTGACAACGGAAAAGGATTATATGCGCCTGAAAGATGAACGTTCATTGATTGAGAATTTATTTTATTTACCTATACAAATAGAACTGAATGATGAAAATTCATTCAGAGAAACCATTTTAAATTATGTTAGAAAAAATCACACAAGCCGTTGAATACATAAAACCTTTTCTTACCGCAGCTCCTGAATATGCAATTGTTTTAGGCTCAGGATTGGGCAAACTCCAGGACGAGGTTCAGGATAAAGTAATAATTGATTATCAGGATATTCCTCATTTCCCGAAAGCTACGGTTGCCGGGCACAAAGGAAGATTGATTTTCGGGAAAATTGAAGGAAAACCCGTTTTGATGATGGCCGGAAGATTTCATTATTACGAAGGTTATTCCATGCAGGAAGTAACTTTCCCCATGCGTGTTTTCAAAGGATTGGGGATTGAAAAATTATTGCTTTCCAATGCCAGCGGAGGTGTCAATCCGAATTATGAAGTAGGCGACGCAGTAGTGATAAAAGATCATATCAACATGATGCCTGAACATCCGCTGCGAGGTAAAAACATAGACGAATTAGGACCGCGTTTTGTAGATATGTCGGAAGCGTATGACAACAAAATGCGTGAATTCGTGATAAACTTTGGTAAAGAAAATAATATCGAAGTGAAGGAAGGAATCTATATGGGATTGCAGGGGCCTACTTTTGAAACGCCTTCTGAATATGGGATGGTTCGTAAATTGGGTGCGGATTGTGTGGGGATGAGTACCGTTCCTGAAGTGATCGTTGCCAAACACCAGGGTATGCGTGTATTTTGTATCTCAGTGATTACTGATTTGGGCGGGCCTGAAATTGCTATTCCCGTTTCACATGAAGAAGTTCTCAATGCTGCCAATAAAGCCATGCCGAAAGTAATTACATTGGTTAAGGGGTTGATAGGAGGTGTAGTATAATCGAAATTCGAAGCTTCGAGTTTCGCAAAACGTATAAAAATGTTTGAAAAACTAAAAAAACGTTGGCGGATTGAAAGCAACTTTCAACTAATCTTGATTTTGATTGTGTTTTCCATTACAGGTTCAGCTTCGGCATGGATATCAAAACCCGTTGTGAAATGGATGGGATTGAATGATGAAATGATGCCGGCGTGGTTGTTTATGATTCTTAGATTGGTTCTCATTTTTCCGATTTATAATGTTATTCTGATCATTATCGCCACCATTTTCGGACAATTCAGGTTTTTCTGGGCATTTGAAAAGAAAATGTTCTCAAGATTTCTTCCAAAGAAAAAAGTTGTGGAAGAGACTTGATTTGATTAACTTGTTACGATGAAAAAAGAACTTGAAAACCGTAAGTTCGTGACACTCGAAGTTTTTTCAAACCTTTGGACGGCTGAAGTTGTAAAAAACCGTTTGCTGGAGGAAGGAATTATGGCACATATAGTTAACTCAAATGTAAATTATTCGTTTGGGCCAACGGTTTTGGAAGGATTCAGGTTGCAGGTCGAACAAGATCAATTTTTAAAAGCATTAAATATTTACAAAAATACTTTGCAGGATTAGGAAATTGTTTTTAATTTTGCGCCCTATTGTAAAACCTCTGACGAGTTACGTGTATGTTTTTCAATGTTAATACATTAAATTACCAAAATGGAAAGTTTAGTAAAATACGTACAAGACAAATTTGTAGCAAAAAAAGAATTTCCTGAATTCTCAACCGGAGACACTATTACCGTTTATTATGAAATCTCGGAAGGTGGAAAAACCCGTACCCAGTTTTTCAAAGGTGTTGTAATTCAACGCAAAGGACAAGGAGCAACTGAGACATTTACCATCCGTAAAATGAGCGGGGAGGTAGGTGTGGAAAGAATTTTCCCGGTTAACTTACCTGCGATCCAGAAAATCGAAATGAACAAGAAAGGTAAAGTAAGACGCGCAAGAATCTATTACTTCAGAGATTTAAGAGGTAAAAAAGC
>CAZKOC010000212.1:0-4110 GCA_964554275.1 uncultured Weeksellaceae bacterium | reverse complement strand
AAATTATAAAAAGATGAATTCTTACATGCTACATCATCAAACCAATAATTTACAATATCTATGAAGTGTGAGAATTGGGTAAATAAAACTCCGCCGTCCATTTCTTGTGTTCCATGCCATTCTCGGGTTTTGTAATAATTTTTATTCCGGTTCCAGTAACACTGGATATTGATCATATAAACCTCTCCTAAACTACCGTTTTCCAATAGTTTTTTTACATAACTAACCGGAGGGGAAAAGCGTAATTGCATTGATGAAAAAATACGTAACCCTTTGCTTTCAGCGACTGAAAGTATTTCCTGCGCACGCTCGGTGCTCAATGCTATAGGTTTTTCTATCAGCACATGTTTTCCTGCATTTAAACAGCGTATTGCATGTTCTCTGTGCAGACCATTGGGTGTCGCGATGATGACAATATCGGTTTCCGTATCAGTGTTCAGAAAGCTTTCCAATGTTTTATACATCGGAACCCCCAGTTCCTCATCATCCTGCAGATTCATGTCAATAATAGAGACTAGCTCTGCTCCTTCTGTTTCTTCAATTGCCTGCCTGTGAACCTTGCCAATATGGCCGTATCCTAAAAGAGAAAATTTAAGCATTTGTGTTTTTTCTGCTTTGGGCGTATTTTTCCAGGTACTTGTTAAATTGCAGACCCAAAACAATTATTGTGGCAACAATTAATCCCAATAAAGCATATTTCAGCATAGTATTATGAATAAATACCTTCTGTTGTGAAATTCTTAAATTAGATATTACTGTAATTCCCCTTTCGGCCTCTGATTTCATACGCTGAATACCAAATAATTTTTTTGTTAATTTTTCGGAATGGTACAATAATTCTCCTTCTACATTTCCTCTTGAAGCTGTATTTACCAAAACTTGTTCAGATGTTGCGGGATTGGTATTTTTAGCTGCAGTTGCCCTGTTGAACATAAGGCTGTCAATCGCATCAAGGTCTGTTTGAACTTCTTTTTCTAAAATAGTCAAAGCCTGGTATTTGGATTGTTGTTCGTTTTTGATGGATGACAAATTATTAAAATAATTGATGAATTTGTCTTGAATTTCCTTTGGACTTACTTTTCCTGTTGTTGAAAAAACAATTTTTTGCAAAGGATAGTCCTTTTCGTCAATGTTGTTTTTAGAAGATCTTATATCATATGTCTGATAATATAAAGTGTCTGTTTCAAATCCCCTGATTGTCGCTGTTTCTATTTGTTGGAAGTAATTTTGGATTTCGTCTTCTAATTTCGGGATAGGCGAAATTGATAAGCTGGTAATTCGAGGGTTTTCGTCTGCAAAACCTATTTCTTTAAGTGCATCTTTGTTTGTTTCAGAATTATTTAACTCTACCGCATAAGAATATAATTCATAGTTTCCTATAGGATTTGTTCTTACAACCATTTCATATTTCCTTGCTTCTTTATTTTCCATCCTTGGCTGAATAAATTTTCCATAGATGGCTCCCAAAAGAGTAAGCCCTAAAACTAAAATCCAATATTTTTTGAGAAGTATAATAAACTCTATTAGCAATTCAACGAGCTTCCACAACCCCCTGAAAATAGATTTGATGCCGTTTTTGAAGTAATTCAATAATCTGATTAAATCTACTTCTTCCGAGTTATTTTTATTTATTTCCTGACTCATCTTTTAGTGAAATTTGCGTAAATATAACTTATAAATTTTATTCTTTATAATCTTTAGACTTTCTATACAAACAGATTTAAGCGATGCAAATTTATATATTTGCTTTGATTTATAGCAGATTTAGGTTTTGATTGTTTTGTTTCTTTCAGTTTTCCAATTTTTTAAGACTCGAAAACCAGCGTTTTTTGCCGGGGTTCTTGTTGTGTTTGCATTGCTTGGATACTGGGCTTCGAGAATTGATTTTGAAGAAGATATTTCTAAGTTAATCCCTTCTAATGAAGACTCTGAACAAGTCAACAGGGTACTTCGGAATATGAATTTCTCGGACAAGATCATCATCAATATTTCTACCGAAAAATCTGAAAACTTAGTCGATCTACAGAATTACGCAAATGATTTAACCGGCTCCTTAAGCAAACATCCCGAATACATTGAAAAAATCCAGTCAAAGTTCGAAGATGACCAAATGGTTGGGTTATTGGATTTTGTTTCCTCCCATCTCCCTCTCTATCTGGACGAAACTGATTATGAAAGACTTAATACGTTGCTAGAGCCTTCTTCAATAAAAGAAAAAGTCGAAGATTCTTATCATTCTGTCGTATCTCCGTCAGGAATGGTTACAACGCAATTGGTTCGGTCTGACCCTTTTGGATTGTCTTTTTTGGCTTTGAACAAATTTAAACGTCTACAGTCAGGCGATGAATTTAACTTACAGGACGGATATCTGGTTCACGTAAACGGTAAAAACCTTTTCGTTTTTGTTTCTCCGAAAGCAAAGGCAAATGAGACTTCACAAAATACAGTTTTGGTTGATGCGCTCAATCAAACCATAAATGAGCTTAATTCAAAATATAAAAATTCGGAAACTCAAGCGGAATATTTTGGCTCAACACCCGTTGCCGTAGCCAATGCCAGACAAATCAAAAGCGACATCATTCTGACATTGAGTATTTCTTTGATTTTGCTTTTTGCGTTATTCATTTATTTTTACCGGAAACCTCATATTCCTTTTATTATTTTGATCCCGGCGATTTTCGGAAGTTTGCTGGGAATTGTGGTTTTATACCTGCTCAAAGGAACCATTTCTGCAATTTCCATAGGGATTGGTTCTGTTTTATTGGGTTTGACTTTGGATTATTCTCTTCACATTTTGAGTCATTACAGAAGTACCGGCGACGTTAAAAAGTTATTCCAAAGCACTACAAAACCTTTGGTTGTCTGTGCTGTATTTACCGCTGCAGATTTTCTTTGTCTTCTGTTTTTGCATTCAGATGTTTTGAAAGACTTAGGTGTTTTTGCCGCTGTCAGTGTTCTCGGCGCGGCGTTTTTTGCGTTGATTTTTATTCCGCAGGTTTATTCGCCCGGAAAAACATTGGAATTCAAGCAAAATACCTTCATTGACCGGCTGGCAAAATATGATTTCAGTAAAAATAACTGGCTGCTCGGGATTTCTGTTTTACTGATTGTGATCAGCTTATTTTCCTATAAAAATGTCGGCTTTGAAAATGATCTCAATGCGTTGAATTTTTTTCCCGATGAATTGAAAAAGGCAGAAAATAATTTAAATGAATTGAATAATTATTCTTCCAAATCTATTTATCTGGCTGCTTATGGAAACAATTATGAGGATGCGATCGAAGCAAATTCCAAACTTTTTGAAAAATTGAAAGAATTAGAATCAGCAAAAGAAATTCTTACGTTTAATTCTATTGGGGAAATTGCACTTTCAGAAGGAAAGCAAGCTGAAAAGATCCGTAAATGGAATGAATTCTGGACGCCCGACAAGAAAGAATTCCTCAAAAACGAATTAATCCGGGAAGGAAAAAAGTATGGATTCAAAGAAAATACATTCCAACCTTTTTTCAATGTTATAGACGAATCTTATTCGCCCGAAAACTTAGCTGAAAATACGTTCCTCAATGATTTGTTTTTAACCGAATTTATTTCCTCCGAAAAAGAGCTAACAACCATAACTTCGATTATAAAAACCGATAGCCCGGACACCGAAAAACTCATAACCGAGCTTTCCAACAACAACGAAAATGTGCTCGTCGTGGACCGCAAACATTTGCAGGAAACATTTTTATCGAATCTGGAGTCTGATTTCAACAAACTGTTTTTCATTTCATCAATTGTCGTGTTTGTCATCCTGCTTTTATTTTTCCGTTCGTTGGAGCTCACGCTGATTACTAACATCCCCATTTTTGTTGGTTGGTTTGTAACTTTGGGAATGATGGGTGCTTTCGGATTGGATTTCAATGCTTTTAACATTATCATCACCACTTTGATTTTTGGTTTGGGCGTTGATTATTCTATCTTCGTCACACGCGGATTGATTGAAAAATATACTTACGGTGTGGACGAAATGCCAGCTTTCAGGTCCGGAATTATAATGTCGGCATTGGCTACCATTTTATGTTTTGGCGTTTTGGTTTTTGCCAAACACCCTGCGATTTATTCTATTTC
>CAZKOC010000211.1:0-4127 GCA_964554275.1 uncultured Weeksellaceae bacterium | reverse complement strand
GAAAAAAGTTCATCTTGAATCTCTTTTGAGATTACACAAACTTTTTTGCTGTATTTTATATCATCTTCATTTATAAACCTTCCTTTTATAATCGGTTTTTTAAACATTTCATTCTGAACGGGATAATCGCCTCCTATAAGATAGCTGCTGTATTTGGCTCCGTAATTTACGGTTTGGCCGGGCTGCTGGCTTCGGGGAGCAATCATTTTGATTTGAGGAAATTTCCCTTTTATAGCCTCTATGTCTTCTATTTTCAATTCAAGCATTCTCCCGCGCTGATACCCTTCAAAAGGTATTGATGTTTGTTCCATCCAGATAAATAAGCTGTTTGTCGCCGCATTGGCGAAAATTTTATCGAACCCGTTCTGTACACCCCGTGAAGCTCCCAACAAAGCGACAAAAAGAAACATCCCCCATGCAACTCCGATCATAGTTAGCATCGTCCGCAATTTATTTTTGCGAATAGCGGCATAAACTTCAGACCAGGCGTCTCTGTCTAATATAATTAGTTTCATCATTCGTCTCTCAAAGCATCTATAGGTTTAATTTTAGCTGCATAGCGCGCAGGGATAAATCCGGCGATAAATCCGGCAAAAAACAAAATCAGACACGCTACGACCAATGATTCTGTACTCACACCAGGATTGTAAATAAAATATTCGACCAGGCTCTCGTTTATGTTTTCTACCAGTAATGTTGCCGAAAGAATTCCTATCACTCCAAATAAAAGAGTTATCATAACGGCTTCTTGCATGATCAAAGCGACAATATCAAACGGTGTTGCACCGAGTGCTTTTCGGATCCCGATTTCTTTAGTACGTTCTTTCACACTAAAAACCATGATATTCCCGATGCTTACCACTCCTGCAATTAAGCTGCCACCACCAATTACAAATACAATTACGGTAAGCACAAAAAAGAACGCGTTGGTGTTGCTCATTTGCTCGGAAGAATCCCAAATCCGGATTCCGGACTGATCATTAGGGCTCACATCGTGCCTTGCTTTCAGATCCTTTTTGACTTCTTCTGAAAATGATGCCAATTCACTTGTTGACAATCCATCTTTGGGAGTAACGGTGATTGATGGCAAATCATCGGTTCCGTAAATGGTTTGCAAAGTTGTGATTGGAACATAAATCATCCTTTCCTCTCTGTCGTCATTGGTTTTACTGGAAAAAACGCCTACAATTTCATACATTCCCGAACCTATGCTGATGTATTGCCCGATCGGATTCTGATTTTTCATTAAATCCTGAATAACCATCCGGCCAAGCACAACGGATTTATTTCTTTTGGTTAAATCCTCTTTTTTCAAAAAACGACCTTCATCTAATTTGATATTGATCATTTCTATATAGTCATCATTTGTTCCTTTTACAGAATAGCTGCCTGATTGTCCGCCAAATTTCACGATCATCGACTGATCGTATTCTCCGGTTATGTACTTAATTTTATTGGAATAATTGTCGAGAATATAATCCAAATCCCTGTTTTCCAGTGTGATCTGCCTTCCTTTCTGGTATCCGGCATAAGATTCGGAAGTTTGCGTTCCAAAGATGTACATATTCATCGCGCCTGCCTGGAAGAATTCTTTCTGGAAACCATTCTGCAAACCGTTCCCCATTCCAAACAAAACAATGAATACAAACAATGCCAACGAAATAGTCAGCCCCGAAAGAAAAGTCCGGAGCTTGTTACTCGAAATCGAAGACCATATTTCCCGCCAGCGGTCTACATCAAACATAAATTAGTTTTCAGATATTAGATTTTAGACATTAGACTCTTTTCAAGCTCGAACTTGATTCACTTTTTCATCACTCATAATCACACCGTCTTTCAATCTTACGATTCGTTTGCACATATGGGCAATGTCATCTTCGTGCGTAACCATCAGGATTGTTTTACCTTCGTCATTGATTTCCTGCACCAACCGCATCACTTCCTGGGAAGTTTTCGAGTCCAAAGCTCCTGTGGGTTCATCCGCCAGCAATAATTTGGGTTTCGCGGCCAAAGCACGCGCAATGGCAACTCTTTGTTTTTGTCCACCGGAAAGCTCATTGGGTAAATGATGCGCCCAATCTTTCAATCCTACTCTTTCCAGATAGCCCATGGCAATTTCAGAACGTTTGGAACGGCTTACTTTCTGATAATATAGCGGTAATGCTACATTTTCCTGTACATTTTTGAAATTAATCAAATTATAGGATTGAAATATGAATCCTAAAAATTTATTTCTGTAATTGGCTGCTTTCGTCTCATTGAGTTTTTCAATTTTCACATTATCCAATTCATACAAGCCTGAGTCGTGCGTATCAAGCATCCCGATGATGTTGAGCAACGTGGATTTCCCGGAACCTGATGACCCCATAATAGCTACAAACTCACCTTCTGCGACATCCAAATCAATTCCCTTCAGGACGTGTAGCGAATTGGCGCCCATTTTATAAGATTTATTTAAATCACGGATTTTGATCATTTCTCAAATACAATAAATGAATAAATGTAGGAAGAATTACTCGGCATTTCAAAATCTACCTTTACAAGTTTATATCCCAAAGCCGCTCTCTGATTCAAAAGATCCTCGGTTTCCCTTCTTAGTTCTTTGGTGCTGTCCGGTGTAAATGATTTCTTGATGCGGTAGACTTCATAACTTTTCATCTTATTTAATTTTGATATTTTATAAGTAGCGTGAATTCGCTTTTTGTTACAGTCTAATGCGGGTCCACGTCAACATCTATCCTGACTGAACGAAAAGCCTGAACAGTATGAATTGAATCCAAACTTTTTTGAATTAATTGCTTAATATTTTTAGCAGATTGATTTTCAGGAATTTTAATCAGTGCTTTTCTGATGAACTGGTTTCTGATCCGTCCGATGGAAGGTTCTTCCGGGCCAAGCAAATGTTTTTCATCAAGAAAATTTTTCATCAGTTTGACAAATTCACCTGAAACTTTGTCTACTTTTTCCCTTTTTGCATGTTTGAAAGTGAGCTGAATTAATCGTATATACGGTGGATACAAAAAGGATTTTCTTTCATATAAAATTTCATTTACGGTTTTCAGGTAATCATAAGTTGTGACATTCTGCAAAATCTGATGATCAGGATTGTAAGTCTGAATGAAAACCTTTCCTTGTTCTTCTCTCCTGCCTGCCCTGCCTGCAACTTGCGTAAGCAATTGAAATGCTTTTTCATGTGCACGGAAATCAGGGAAATTCAACAAAGAATCGGCTCGGATTACTCCGACCAAAGCAACATTTGAAAAATCCAGTCCTTTGGCAAGCATCTGTGTTCCTACCAGAATATCTATTTCCTGCTGCTCAAAAGCTTCGATAGTTTTCTCGTAGGCATATTTTTTCCGCATCGCATCTACGTCCATTCGCGCAATTCTCGCTTTTGGGAAGATTGAGGTCAGCTGCAGTTCGATTTGCTCGGTTCCGATTCCCTTTGTGGTCAGTTCCTGGCTTTGACAATTGGAACATTTAGAAGGTTTTGCCTGCGAATGCCCGCAATAGTGACATTTTATCTGATTCGTAGATTTATGAAAGGTAAGCGGAACATCACAATTGGGACAATAAGGAGAATGACCACAGCTCAGACATTCTATAACCGGTGCAAATCCGCGACGGTTTTGAAAGATGATGGCCTGCTTTCCTTTATTTAAAACTTCCTGAATTTCATCGCGTAGTTTGTGCGAAATGTCGCCTGTTATTTCTTTTTGATTCATGGCCTTTCGCAAATCAATCAATTCGATTTTTGGAAGCTTGGATTCCCCGAAACGGTTTAGCAGTTCCGCATAACCATATTTATTTTCTTTTGAATTATAAAAGCTTTCGAGCGAAGGAGTGGCAGAACCTAATAAAATTTTTGATTTGAATAAATTCCCCAAAACCAAAGCCATATCTCTCGCATGAAAAAACGGTTTGAAGTCAGTTTGCTTGTAGGCGGTTTCATGTTCCTCATCCACTATTACCAGGCCTAAATCCTGAAAGGGTAAAAATAATGCGGAACGGGCACCAATGATAATTTTATATTCACCTTTCAAAGTCTTTTCCCATAATTCTACTCTTTCATTTTGGTTGAATTTGGAATGATAAATTCCTACAATTTCACCGAAATGCTTCCGGAT
>CAZKOC010000210.1:1475-4142 GCA_964554275.1 uncultured Weeksellaceae bacterium | reverse complement strand
TTAAAAATGCAGACGGAACCAAAACAAAAAAGATAGACACAAAAAATCTTGATACTGAATTGCTGGCAAATATCTACAGCAAAATGAGCGATGAGCAGAAAATGAAAGTAACCCCGCTTCCGCAAAATAATAACATGACGTTTAACTTTGAAGGGTTGAGTGATTTAAAATTTGCGCTATCTGATTTAGATTTTATTCTGTCAGATTTGGATTTTACTAAATCGGATATAGATTTTGAGATATCTGATTTAAGTTTTGATTTGTCTGACTTAAGTTTTGACTTAGCCGATTTGGGAGTAGAATTTAATTCTCCTGAATTTCAGAAAAAAATTAAAGAAATTGAATTTAATGCGGCTGAAATTGAGAAATATTACGAATCTCCTGAATTTAAAAAGAAAATCAAAGATATTGAATTTAGAGCCGGAGAAATTGAAAAATATTATGATTCTTCGGAGTTCAAAAAGAAGATAGAAGAGATTGAGCGCAAGGCAGAAGAGATTGAAAAATACTACGATTCACCTGAATTCAAAAAGAAAATAAAAGAGATAGAAAAACAAGCAGAACAAATGGGGAAAGAGGTCGAAAAAAAGGCCAAAGAAGCCGAAAAGCGTGCTGCAGAGATTTAGAAATCAATAGGTTTAGGTTCAAAAAAGCCGGCTTTGATGGCCGGCTTCTTTGTTTTTTAGTCTTTCCCTGTCAGTATAAGACAAGACGGTATATCTGAAAGCCATAAGCTTTTCGACTCCACCAGTTTTTTCCAGCTGTCCAAGCTGACCAGCATCAAATCATTTTGTTTGAGTAGTTCTTTGTCGATGATTCGTTCGTGAATCAGACTGATGTGATTGGGAGCAGTCTGTTCTATTGCTCTGATGGATTCTTTTAGCTCCGAATTATTTTTGATTTGATCAGCCACATCCAAAATTGTAATTTGTGAGGAAGAATTGTTGATGAATTTTTGAGCGAAACTCATTAGAAATATATCTTCTTTAGACAAAATAGGAACGAAAATCCGGTCCAAACTTTCCAGATCCTTGTCTATCAAAACCCCCACGGGGACTTTTGTTTTATTCAGAATTAATTCGGTTCCTTCATCAAAAGGAGAATTCTCAAATATATTTTGTCTTCCGATTACTTGTCCGAGGATATTTTTGGGGTTAATGATTTTGGTCGTAAATCCTAAAATTCTACCCAAAAGGCTTCCTTCAAAAATGGAATGACCGATTCCTATCAGTAATAAATCATAATCTCCTTTGTTGGCAACTTCGACAATATCCGCGTTAACATCGTTGGAACCTTTAAATAAAGTGGTGATTTCTTGATTTAACTCATTTGATTCCTCTATAATTGGTTCAAAGCTTTCTTTTTCATACTCATCTACATTATAATGGTGTAAATCATCTGTCGGGGACAAATGCATAGCGGTTATGGAAGCATTTCCGTTTAATGTTCTGATCATTCCTCCGGCTAATTTCAATAAAGATCTTCCACGTTCAGGGTTTCCAAATGAAATAAGGATTTTATACTTGCTGATTTGAGAGACTTCCTGTAAGATTTTTTCCGATTTGGATTTAAATGCCCAATTGATGAGATCGAGCGCCGGCCCCGTCATAAATGTTGTGATAAGTGCCATAATGACCATCATTGCAAATATCTCTGGAGAAAGCACTCCCAAATCATAACCGATATTTAGTACGACCAATTCCATAAGCCCGCGCGTGTTCATCAACGCACCGATTGACAAGCTGTCTTTCCAGTTTTGTCCAACAAATTTTGCAGCCAGTGCGCTTCCAACAAATTTTCCTGTCACAGCAACCAAAATGGTCCAACCTGCGATTTTCCAAAGTTCAATATCATTTAGCAGTCCTATTTGGGTTCTCAACCCGGTAAACACGAAGAACAAGGGTAATAAAAGAACCATACCCACATCTTCTACTTTTTCGATGAAAAGATTTCTGAATTTTGCACTTTCAGGCATGATGGCCCCTGCCATAAAAGCACCAAATAGAGCATGGATTCCTATGATTTCGGTTGCATAAGAAGACAGAATCAGTACCAGAAAGAAAATAGCGACAATCGGTTTGCTTAGGCTTCCTTTTGTGGAATGTAAATCTCCGATTCGTTTCAAAAAAGGACGTACCGCTTTGATCATAAAAATGACATATATGACAGCTAAAGCAATGACATAAAGAGAACTGACAAATGAACCCGCTTTCACAATTGCGATGACTGCAGCCAGAATACACCATGCAGTGATATCATCGGCGGCAGCGCACGTAATTGCGATTGTTCCCAGCCGTGTCCGTTGTAGTCCCCGTTCCTGTACAATCCTTGCTAAAACCGGAAAGGCAGTGACACTCATTGCAATACCTATAAATAATCCGAATGATGAAAATTCCACATTTTCGGGAGCAAATCGTTCAAATAGAAAATAAGCAAGCCCCATGCCCAAAGCAAAAGGGATAATTATACTTGCATGGCTTATCACAACAGCTTCGTGGGCTTTGTTTCTAAGAACTTTTAAGTCCAGTTCCATCCCGACGATGAACATAAACAGGATAAGCCCTATCTGGCTTAAAAATTGTAAATTTCCTAATGATTCCGTGGGGAAAAGTACTTCTGATATGCCCGGGAAATGCATTCCCAGAAAAGAAGGCCCCAATAAAATAC
>CAZKOC010000210.1:0-1375 GCA_964554275.1 uncultured Weeksellaceae bacterium | reverse complement strand
ACTTCTGATATGCCCGGGAAATGCATTCCCAGAAAAGAAGGCCCCAATAAAATACCGGCTACCATTTCACCAATTACAGTTGGTTGACCGATTTTATTACAAATCCACCCGAAAAAACGCGCAACCAGAATTATGGTAACAATTTGCGCCAATAAAAGTGCCAGCGGGTGTTCCAGGTTATGAGCGAGAGAGTCTAAAAACTGGTTCCATGATCCTTTTTCTGATTGAAGAATCGCTATATCCCTTCCTTCATTTAATTTAGAACCCAAAACTATAATCCAATACATTAAGGCGGAGAATCCGCCAATTGTGCTTATGTAAAATATCAGGTTTTTATACTTTTTCATATCCATCATTTTCGTGAGTAAAATTATGCTCTCATTCGATGTTAATTACACAAAGTGAACTTAATTTATTACAGAATGTAGTAAAAAGGTGAAATTTTGTAATGAAATCAGATTTGAACCTTTCGCAAGAAATTTTCCCGATAGATTTCACTCAACGTCAGACGCAGAAAATTCCCTGAATTTGTTGAGAGGTTGGTGGTAATTTCATCAAAAGAAAAAACCTGTACGATCTTTAACGCAATCATTTCTCTTTTGTTGATCTGACAGAAAGAATGTGCCGGAAGAATTTTTTGCAACCTTTCAAATGAAATGTTTTTCAGGGTTAAAACAGATCCATCCACCATTTGGACAACTTTATCCCTGCTGTCTATTTCGGAAGTTTTTATATAAGCCGGCTGGTCAAAAAATACAATGGCTTTTCCTTTATCAGTATTGAATTGTGCAAATTCTTTTTTTGGAATTTTTTGACGGAACCTGTCCATAGCTTTATTTACCGCTTGCTGCAATCGCTCTTTTTTCACGGGTTTTCTTACATAATCAACTGCATCCAGGTCAAATGCTTCCACAGCATATTCCTTATAAGCCGTCGTGAAAATTATCAGCTTAGAATCGAGTAAATTAGCAATTTGTAACCCATTCATAGTTGGCATTTCAATATCCAAAATGCACAAATCAAAGTCATAATTGTTTATCTCCGACAAGAAGATTTCCGGACTGTTAAATGCCTTCACAACTTCCAGTTCAGGAATTTGTTCACACATCATTTTCAGATAAGTGAGTCCGGGCAGCTCATCATCGAGCAGCAAGCATTTTAGCTTTGTGTTCAAGTAGATTTATTTTTAAGTGTGCAATGTAAACGTCGCCTTCGGAAAAACGTTCCAGTTTGAAATTGTCTTTGTAAATAATCTTTAAACGTTGGTCCAGCGTCTCGGTTCCTATTCCGCTCTTCTCTTTTTTTATGGGCGTTCTGGGTGAAATTTTATTGGCAACGGTCAAAGAAAATGTATTGTCCCTGAATTCAAAAGTCA
>CAZKOC010000209.1:0-4165 GCA_964554275.1 uncultured Weeksellaceae bacterium | reverse complement strand
AAGATGGATAATCTAACTACCATAAAACAAAGATTTTCAATTATCGGGAATGACCCGGGCCTCAACCGTGCTTTGGAAAAAGCCATTCAGGTTGCACCAACTGACATTTCAGTTTTGGTAAGCGGCGAAAGCGGTGTCGGGAAAGAATTCATCCCGAAGATCATCCATTCCCAATCTGCCCGGAAACACAATAATTACATTGCCGTAAACTGTGGCGCAATTCCTGAAGGAACTATCGATTCAGAATTATTCGGACATGAAAAAGGCGCTTTTACCGGGGCGACAAATACAAGAAAAGGTTATTTTGAAGTTGCCGATAAAGGGACCATTTTTTTAGACGAAGTCGGAGAATTACCCTTGCCCACTCAGGTACGTTTACTACGGGTTTTGGAAAGCGGTGAATTTATGAAGGTCGGTTCGTCTGAAATCCAGAAAACAGATGTGCGGGTCGTTGCAGCTACCAATGTTAAAATGACGGATGCCATCGAAAAAGGTAAATTCAGGGAAGATTTATACTACAGATTAAATACTGTTCAAATCGATATGCCTGCATTGCGTGAGCGTAAGAATGACATTCCATTGTTATTCAGAAAATTCGCTTCCGATTTTGCAGCAAAATACAGAATGCCTCCATTGGAGATTACTCCGGAAGCCATGCATTACATCACGTCTTACCCCTGGCCGGGGAACATCAGGCAATTGCGTAATTTTGCCGAAGAAATTTCGGTTGTCGAGAAAGAAAGAATCATTTCACTCGAAAAAATTCAATCGTATTTACCCTATCAGCACAACGTTCCGGCACTGATTCCAAGCAATGAAAAATCCGGGAACAGCGACCATCTGGAAAGAGAAATACTTTTCAAATTCCTTCTGGAAATGAAACAGGACCTGAATGATTTACGTTCACTTACTTTGGATTTAATTCATAATAAGGAAAATATTTCTTCAGGAAACCAGGATTTACTGCAACGCGTGATTCGTGAGAACAGCTCTGCCGAACCTGATTTCTCTTCATTAAAAATTTACCCGAAAGAAGAACCGCAAACCTCTATCATACAAAACTATGATTACGACGAACATGATTATGAAGAAGTAAGAGATGATGTGGAATCTTTATCTTTACAGGAAAAAGAAAAAGAAATGATCCGTAAAGCACTGGAAAAATACAGAGGAAAACGCAGATCTGCAGCTGATGAATTGGGAATTTCCGAACGCACGTTGTATCGTAAAATCAAACAATATGATTTGGGGTAAAATAAATTTAAAATTTAAAATGCAAAATTTAAAATTCTTAGCCTTTTTATTAGGGACATTAATTTTAAACAGCTGTTATACACTTTCGGGTTCTTCAATCGACCCGAACTGGCAAACGATAAAAATTGCTACGTTCCCAAACTATGCGCCTTATCAGAATCCGAATTTGAGTCAGGAATTTACAAATGAGTTACAGGATATTTTTAACAACAGGACCAAATTGTCTCTAACCACAAATGACAATGCCGATTTATTGATTGAAGGTGAAATTACAGGTTATAATTCAAGCTCGGTCGCGATTCAGGCAAATGAGATTGCAGGAAAAAACCGGTTGACGATGACCGTAAGAGTACGTTACCAGAATTCAAAAGATGAAAGAAAAAGTTTCGACAAGACCTTTTCCGCTTTTGAAGATTTTGAAGGAAACCAAACTTTACAGCAAGCAGAGGATGCAATACTTCCAAGCATTTTGGAACAACTGACCACCCAGATTTTCAATGCCATTGCGATGGATTGGTAGAAGCTTCCCCCAGCCCTTCCAAAGGAGGGGAATTAAAAATAAAAAGTAAAAATGGATACGAGAATTCAACATTTAATTAATCATCCTTTTGAAGTGCAGCTTTCTGATGTGGCTTTGCTGCAGGACGAAATTGACAAATATCCCTATTTCTCAACGCTTCGTTCGTTGTTGTTATTTGGTTTAAAGGAATTTGAACACGAATCTTATGATGTTGAACTGAAAAAAACAAGTATTTACAGCCCCAGCCGTGTTGCCCTTTATCATTACCTTCAAAAAGAGAAACAATCACCAGTAATTGAGAAAGAAACTGAAACAATTCCTGAAATGGAAATTACAGAATCTTTTGATGAAATTGAAATAAAAAAGGACCCCGTTTCAAAAATCGAAATTGAATCCGAAGAAAATGAAACAAAAGTTCGGACCGAAATAAAACCTATTTCAAAAAATCAGGAAATGACTTTTTCCCAATGGTTATCACTTTCTAAATCCGAAAGTGCTGTTGAAGAAAAACCAAGCGAGAAGGATATCAAATTCCAATTGATTGATGAGTTTATTGAAAAATCTCCGAAAATTTCACCGGTAAAAAAATCCTCGGAAATAAATCCTGTTCTTATAAAAAATAATCCCTC
Organism: uncultured Weeksellaceae bacterium; assembly: GCA_964554275.1. Classification (GTDB taxonomy): domain Bacteria; phylum Bacteroidota; class Bacteroidia; order Flavobacteriales; family Weeksellaceae; genus Moheibacter. The sequence continues at coordinate 1,762 of CAZKOC010000209.1, read as the reverse complement.
TAATGAATATTCGGATCTGATGACCGAAACATTGGCGCAAATCTATACCGAACAAAAAAAATACGAGAAAGCCATCCGTGCATATAAAATTTTAAGTCTGAAATATCCGGAAAAAAGAGAGTTATTTTCAGACAAAATCAGAGAAATAGAATCCTTAAGAGATTCAAAATAAGTTTCTTATTGATAATTTTATTAACTTTATAAAGATTTTCCGGAAAGGAATTTCAAAGTAATTAAAATTATCTGCTATGAAAAAAACTCTATTTTTATTTCTGACCTTGTTTTTACAACTGACTTTCGTAAAATCGCAGGAGTGGTTCAAATACGCTGAATTCCCTGTTAATGTCATTCCCAAAGACATTGCCTCAAACAACGCCGGAACTATGTTCCTCCTTACTACAGAAAATAGTTTATTTTACAAAACACTTGGTGGAAACTGGATTAAAATGGATACTTCTGCAGCTTTCAACATCAATTGTATTTCTGCGGATATCAATAACAATAAAATCTACGTCGGTACTTTAAACGGCGGATTGTTTCATACGTCAAATTTCGGCACAAGCTGGAACAGTACTTTTCTTTTCACCAACCCACATACGGGGATGCATGAAGGTTATAATCTCATCAGCAACATCCGGAATTCCAATCTCTTTTTCGCGACGAATGTAGGCGTTAACCAACTTGCACGCTTTACAAATAATGGTACAACGGGACAAATGCGAACAGTTAGTTCAGATACAAGTTTTGGCATATTGGATTTATACTATACGACCAGCAATGAACTGCTTGTAGGTTCAAATCAGGGGTTGATGAAATCGGATGATGGAGGTAATACTTTTATATCGCTCGGGCATTCGCAAAGCAGCCTGTTTGATTTCACGGAAGACGAAGACGGACGAGTTTATGTTTTGGCCATTAACAATTCAAGTAATGAATATATGCTCTGGCGTTCAGATCCGGCAAATTATCATGTCTGGACTGAAGTAAATTTACCGGACGAATCTACGTCATTCACCACAGTTTACTACGACAAATCTTCTTCACAGTTATGGTTGGCCGGAGAAAATTCTATTTACAGCTCTTCAATTGAGGGTTTAAACTGGCAAAATTCCAATCAAAACCTATCCAATCCCAAAATCGTAGAATTCATAGACAATAATAACGGGGATTTTTATTCATTCACCATAAATGAAAATTGTATAGCGACCGAATCAGGCTCATGGGTTGATTCCAACAATGGGTTATCAGGTGAAATCCACAGCATAAGCTTTGGAGATAACAACAAATTATTTTCTTATAATAATTATTATTCCAACAAATTATCTTCCCTGGAAGCCAGCTCCGGACAATGGCAGAATCAAAGCATTGGGACATTTATTACCGGCTTGAGGGGTTTCATTAAATATGATAATGATGTTTTGATTGCACGTATTTGGAACAAAATTTTCGCATCCGGCGATAATGGTGAAACTTTTTCGGAAATGAACCTGCCTTCGGAAATTCAAGCTCAGACATCGGGTGGAATTGACATACTCAAAAAGGGTGAACAGGGATCGCTTTTGGTCACACACACATTTATACAAAATAAAGTTTTCATATCGGAGAATCTTGGAGAATCCTGGAATGTAATTGAAAATCTCATTGATAATTCTATAGATATTTCACAGGATTCAGATGGAAATCTGTTTGCCGTTTTATGGGGAGCAAATACTGTATTTGTGCCTGAATTATACTATTCAACCGATAATGGAAATTCATGGAA
>CAZKOC010000208.1:0-4177 GCA_964554275.1 uncultured Weeksellaceae bacterium | reverse complement strand
TGAGCCAAACATTTTGTATATATCTGTTCGATTCTCATTTTGTAAGATTTTGAATGCAAAGTTACCGATTTTGACTGTGAAATCAATTTTTCATCCATAAGTTAAATTTATGGAGGATAAGTTAATATTGAGGGCAAATGACAAATTCCATAAGGAAAATAAAAACGGCCATAACCAATACAAAATAGGCAAAATATTTTTTAAGCTTTTCGCTTTTTACAAATTGGGACAGGTAACTTCCGATTAAAATTCCGACAAAAGAAACGATTACAAATGATAACAAGAAAGTCCAGTCTATTTTTAAATGTATAAAATCTCCCAGAAAAAAACCTATCAAAGAATTCATACAAACGATTACCAATGAAGTAGCCACCGCTCTTTTTATAGGTAATTTGGCGATAAGCATCAATGCCGGAACAATGAGAAATCCTCCCCCTGCCCCTACAAGCCCCATAAATATACCTGTGAAAAAACCTTCTGTAACGATTAACGGATGAAATTCGGGACTTCCCTGTGTTTTATTCGATATCTTGTATTTGGTTTTGAACAGGACTGAATAAGATGAGAGAAGCATCAACACCGCAAATAATCCAAAGATGAACATACGACGTGTAAATCCGAATCCATTCAGGTGAAATAAAACTTCAGGCAGATTGGGGACCACAAATCTCCTTACCAAAGTAACGCCCAATACCGCCGGAATCCCAAACATCCAAACAGCTTTCAGGCTGACCAGCTTTCCGAATACCTGGCGAACTCCCCCGACAAATGCTGTAGTACCTACCACAAAAAGTGAATAAGCCGTTGCGGTTTTTTCATCCAAATGAAATAAATAAGCAAGAATAGGTACTGAAAGTATAGAACCTCCGCCTCCCATAAGTCCCATCATAAGACCTACAAAAAGAGCTCCTGTGTAGCCTATTATTTCATACAAAATCATTGTCCTTCGTTTAGAATGGTAAGCTCCAGCCATCTTGATTCCTTCTCCTCCAAATCTTTAATGGTGTTTTCCAAATGTAAACTTATTTTTTGGATTGATTCAAAATCCAAACCTGATTCCGATATTTTTTTTGTCAATTCCTCTTTCAAAGCTTCCAGTTCAGAAAGTGTTTTTTCCAGTTCTTCTAATTCCTTTTTTTCTTTGAACCCAAGTTTTTTAGGCAAATCGGCTTTTGGTGGAGAAGCAATTTTATCTTCGGTTTTTTCTACAGATTTTTTTTCACTATCTTTTGATTTCTGGTCGATAAAATATTCGGTGTAATTTCCATTGAACCATGAAATTTTTCCTTGTCCCTCAAACACCATCAATTCTTCGGTGACCTTATCCATAAAATAACGGTCGTGGCTTACCACCAGCAAGCAACCTTGATATTCATTCAGGAAATTTTCGAGCACCGTTAAAGTCGGTAAATCCAAGTCATTGGTCGGCTCATCCAGAATTAAAAAATTAGGATTCTCAAACAAAACCGCAAGCAGCTGCAAACGTTTCTTTTCTCCTCCGCTTAATTTCGCAATATGGGTGTATTGTTGTTCGGGAGAAAAAAGAAAAAGCTCCAAAAATTGCGAAGCAGAAATTTGTTTCCCGTTGGAAAGTGGAAAATAATCCGCAATTTCCTTCACGAAATCTATAGCTCTTTGGTCTTCTTTGAATTGTATTCCAGTCTGTCTGAAATGACCGATCTTAAGCGTTTCGCCAATTTCAATCTCACCTGAATCTGTCAACTCATTTTCTTCTATGATTTTCAGAAAAGTGGTTTTCCCGACACCATTTTTACCTATAATCCCGATTTTATTTCCCCGCCCGAACAGGTGCGAAAAATTATCCAGAATGATTTTGTCCCCAAACCTTTTGGAAACATTTTTCATCTCTATGATTTTCTTGCCCAATCGGGTCATCTGCATATCCAATTGCACTTCGCTTTTGTCTATTTTTTGGTGTGCTTTCTCTTTGGTATCATAAAAATCATCAATACGGCTTTTTGATTTGGTCGTCCGTGCTTTCGGCTGCCTGCGCATCCATTCCAGCTCTTTTTTGTAAAGGTTCTGTGCCTTGTCAATTTGTATGGATTGATTTTCAATCCGGATGGCTTTATTGGTTACATAAGTTTCGTAATCACCGTTGTGGACATAAGTTTGTCCGTCTTCCAATTCAATTATTTTGGTACAAATAGCATCGAGAAAATAACGGTCGTGCGTTACGAGAATCATCGTTTTGTTTTCTTTATTCAGAAAAAATTCCAGCCATTCCACCATTTCAATATCAAGGTGATTCGTCGGCTCGTCCAGGATCAACAATAAATGTCCTGATTCCAGGCTCACATCGATCAGAAATTTTGCAAGTGAAATTCTCTTTCTTTGTCCGCCTGAAAGGTTTTGAATTTTCTGATCGAGAAAATCTATTTTTAATTTTGAAAGAATTTCCTGAATCTTGGATTCCACCAACCACGCATCCAGCTGATTCATTTTTTCCATTAAGTCCATCAGTTTGGGGTTTGCCGGATCATTTTGAATCATTTGCTCATAGTTGTGAATGACGTCCAAAACCGAATTCGAATGATTGAAGATATAATCTTCGGCTTTTAAACTTTCATCAAAATCATCTGATTGCTCAAACAACAAAACTTTTACGTCTTTGTTGTAAAGGATTTCACCCGAATCTACGGTTTCTTTTCCTGCAAGGATTTTAAGCAGTGTAGTTTTTCCACTTCCATTTTTAGCCACCAGCGCTATCTGATCACCTTCATTGACATGAAAAGTTACATTTCCGAAAAGCGTGCGGATTCCATAGGATTTGGATAAATTATTGGCGGAAAGAAAATTCATTTGTGTGTATGTTGACGCAAAGATAGTGGATTAATAAAAGAGTTTTCAGAATTTTACCAGCCATTCAAATCATGTAGGAAGAAGTTGTTTTACATATTTAAATGATTTCATATACATTTAACTTAAAGAGTTCTAAACCATTAAGATATTCAGTGAATTTCAAATCATTGGAGGCAAAAATTACTGGAAAATCCTCAAATGTTATCAAACACCATTCTATATCATCAGAAAATAAATAGGTGCAAAAATCAAAATTAAAATATCGCTGGTATTCAATGTATTTAGAAGCTATCATATTTGAATTTTCTTGTTCAATATCATCAGAATTCCATCTATATTTTAAATCTTTAATAAAAAGATGAATTTCATTTTTGGCAGACAAATTTTGCACAGATTTATCAATATTTTTATAGCTTTCTTCAAACAGAATTTTGATTCCAGTGTAATTCTCAAATTCACGAAGTAAATTTCTGTGATAAGGCAAATCAAACATTTCAGATAATTCTTTAATAGATGTCAATCGAAATAAACTTTCATCATTTTGATTTAAAAAGAGATTAAATTTCTTATTTATTTCAATCTTCTTATTGATTGCTTCAATAGTAAAATCATTTGCGGGAAATTCACTAAAAGGGAAATTATCTATAATTCCTACATTAAAATGAATCTCAAAATAATGATTGAAAATATTTGGAATAATATCCTCAACAGATTCTAAGCGAAAAGATGTTCTCTGCTGGAAGAAACTCTTAATCCAATTAAATTTCCCTGAACTCATATCTTTCCAAATTTAATAAAAACACTCCATAAAAAAACACCTCCGAAGAAGTGTTTTCTTATTATAAATTCGAATCAGAAATTATTCAGCCGGCTTATTGTTTTCACCTACTCTTTCCGGTTTTGGTAATAAAGCTTTTATGGAAAGTTTCATTTTCTTTTTGTCATCATAACCTAAGAATTTCACTTTCACCTTGTCATTTAAATTCAAAGCCTCTTCTACCGTATTCAATCTTTTGTGCTCGATTTCGGAAATATGAACCAATCCTTCCACGCCTTTTGAAATTTCAACGAAAGCTCCAAATGGTTTGATGGATTTTACCACTGCATTGTAAGTTTCACCTATTTCAGGGACAAAAGCGATTTGCCTGATTCGGGCAATGGCAGCATCAATCTTTTCCTGATCAACTCCTGCAATTTCAACCCGGCCAAATTCTTCAGTTTCTTCAATCGAAATAACCGTTCCGGTTTCTTTTTGTAGTTCCTGAATGATTTTTCCACCAGGTCCGATTACTGCACCTATGAATTCTTTCGGAATTTCAACTATAACCAATTTCGGTGCATTTGGTTTCAATTG
>CAZKOC010000207.1:0-4178 GCA_964554275.1 uncultured Weeksellaceae bacterium | reverse complement strand
TGGATATAATCGAAACAAAAGAATTAAGTTTGAAAAATAAAGATGAATTGAAAGACATATGCTATTGGAAAATTTTTAATGAATTGACCAATTAATTTTATTTTCAGTTCTGCTTTAAACATTTAACTTTAAACATTCGGCTTGGCAATCATTGCATATACAGATGGCTCCTCTCTCGGAAACCCCGGCCCTGGCGGTTATGGAACAGTTCTGCTGGAAACCGAAAAGAAGATCAAAAAAGAATTTTCACGAGGATTCCGGCTTACAACAAATAACCGTATGGAACTGTTAGCCGTAATTACCGCACTTGAAAGGCTCAAAAATCCTCAGACTGAAATCACTATCTACACCGATTCCAAATATGTGTGTGATTCGGTTGAAAAAAAATGGGTTTTCGGTTGGGAAAAGAAAGCATTTAAAGGAAAAAAGAATGAAGATTTGTGGCGGAAATTTCTATTGCTTTACAGAAAACACAAAGTAAATTTCCAGTGGGTAAAAGGCCATGCTGGAGATGAATTCAATGAGCGCGCAGATCAATTGGCAGTCGCGGCGGCAAATTCAAAAGATTTAAAAATAGATATTGGATTTGAGGTGGAAAAACCAGAAGATGGTATTAACTTTGCGGGTTAAATCCCCGAAATGAGAAAATCACTCCTGTTTGCACTTGTTGCAATCCTTTTTATAAATTCCTGTAAAAAAGAAGAGCAAAAAGAATATACCGTATTTACCGGAAAAATTACCAATCCGCAGACGGACAGTGTTTTTCTGTATTTTCCTGACAGGGAAAAGGCATTTGCCTTGAATGAAAAAGGAGAATTTTATGACACCATCCAATTGGATCAGAAAGGGTATTTTTACTTTTCAGATGGTAGGGAACAAACAGAATTATTTTTATTTCCGGGAGACAGCTTACATATAACCTTAGATACCCGAAAGTTTGATGAATCAATTGTTTACAGTGGGTCAGGAGCTGCAAAAAATAATTATCTCGTTAAAAAATTCCTCAAAGAAGAAGCTGTTGGTACAAGTTCCTCTGAATTATTTTCAATGAACCCTGTTGATTTTCAGAAGAAATTTAAAGAACATACAAATCAACTGGAAGTAGAATTGAATTCTTCCGAAGCTGAAAATGAATTCAGGGAAATTGAAAAAAGGAATTTAAAATATGGTTACTTGTCGCTTATCGCACAATATCCGGATGCGCATAAATATTTTACAGGTAAATCACCGGAACTACCCGAAGGATTCTTGAACGAATTAGAAGGAATAAGTTACGACAACCAGGAGGATTATCAGTTGATCCCTTATTATAAAGATTTGATTATCAATAAATATATGATAGATATCGAGTCTGCTGAATCTCCCGAAAGATTGGAAGAAATGGTCTCCACAATCAAATCAAAAGAAATCAAAGAAGATTTGGTCGGAGCTTTGTTTTATAGGATTTCCTCAACCAATCCCGACTCTGAAAGCCTGAATGGCATCATTCAGAAATACTCAACAAACGAACAACTTAAAATGCGTGCGTTGCAAAAAACAAATGCCGTTAAAAATATTTTAGCCGGAAAGCCATCTCCTCAATTTTCTTACCAGGACATCAAGGGTAAAAAGATTTCTTTAGATGATTTCAAAGGAAAGCTGGTTTACATAGATGTTTGGGCGACCTGGTGCGGACCATGCATTCAGGAAATCCCCGCATTGAAAAAACTGAAAGAAGATTATAAAAGTAAAAATGTAGAAATCATCAGTATTTCCATAGACGTAGAGAAGGATTTTGAGAAATGGAAAAAGATGGTTGCCGAAAAACAGTTGAAAGGTGTCCAGCTTTTCGCCGACAAAGACTGGAAATCAGATTTTGTGAAAGCTTACGGCATTGATGCGATTCCAAGATTTCTCCTGATTGACCAAAACGGAAACATTCTGAATGCCGATGCGCCGAGCCCGTCTTCTCCACAGATTCGGGAGATTTTTGACAAGGAATTGAAAGATTAATCAGAATCGTTTTTTCTTTTTCTGAAATTTATCTTTAATCCGACAAAGAAGTTTAATTTTCCTGCGTTTTCAAAAAAGCTTTTATATTCCGGATTGGCATCAACATCAAATTTTGAATAAAAATAATCAATCCCTGCAAAAATTTCCAAAGGATGCGCAAGCTCATATTCGATATTTGCCCCCAAATTAAAGGCCGTCCCGTCCATTTCTCCAAATCCTTCGCCACCTTTGACTTGCCTGATTAAAGAGGCTCCGATTCCGGCTTTTGGCTCTAAATCAAACTTGTCGGCTATTTTTACAGGATAACTCAAATAGGCATAAAAAATCTTCATGTTTGAAGATTCCACATTGCCAGCCAAACTTATATCTGAAACTTTAAATTTCGAATAATCCAGGCCAACCCCGAAATTTACACCATAAACTGAAAATGGAGATATATAAAGACCAAGGCCGAATTGAGGCTCGTGTGCTTCATTCAAAAAATTATCACCTACAGCAAATGGAATCCCACCATAAATTTTCAATTCGGGAAAAGACTGAAACGCAGGCTTCTTTTCATTTTGCTCATTTTCCTGCGCAATTGCATAAGCAGAAAAAATCAGAAGGATAAAAAATGTCTTAAAGTGTAATTTCATAAGTAACGGGTTGGTCATTGATTTCAATTTGAACAACATTTTCCCGGATTTCAGGAGAATTATTTTGGGTGTAGTAATAGCTTAATGTCAGTATTTGGTTTTTGCCTACCATTTTCTGAGAAGAATTATGGAAATGTACATTTGAATCCACTTCCAGTGGTGAATAGTTATAAAGATTCTCCGCAACCTTTCCGTCTAAATTCCACCCGATGACCTGGTAGCTAAAATTGTTCTCAACTTCAATTGTCAGCAAAACCGATTCTTCGACAGGATACAATTCAATGATCTCAAAATCAATTTTATAATTCTGATAATTTTCATCTTGGATGTTGTAAAAATTAACTTTTGAATAATCCGGACTTTGTTCTTCATAATTTATAAAAAGCTGCATTTCAGTTTCATTGACAGGTGAAGGAAAAATCATTTTAAAATTCCCGTTTTCATCTGTATAATCATAAGAGATAATATCTTCGTCTGAAGGATGAAATAAAAAGTTAGAATCCAAATTGGCTTGCGCGGAAACATAGACACCATGCATTGGATTGCCATTTTCATCTACAACCCTTCCTTCAAATAAAATCCTTTCTTCCCCATTATAGTTTAAATCACACGAAAAAAGGAAAATTGAAAAGAAGTAAAAAAGAAAATGCTTTTTCATAAATTAAATTTGCCCCTGACAGATGGTATTCCGCCTAAAAGGTTGCGTTGAGAAAAATTAAATTAACGGATTATTGAAATATCGAGTTCCGGACTTTCTTCCAGATCCATCATCGCATTGATGAGTTTAAACGAAATAAAACGGTTCAGATCTTTTGGGTTAATTTCTTCTTCCGTTATTTTTCCAGATTTCAGTAAGCTTTGACGCATGGTTCCGTTGAGCAGATAAGTTGCGGGGGTAATCTGGTTTTCTCCGTCAAAAAACACAATGTTTGAGTAAGAAGTATCTGTAATTTGTCCTTTTCGTACTATCAGTATTTCATCCTCCGTCACGCTGTCTGTCAGTAATTCAAATGCTGCTCTGTCAAAGAACTTGTGATTATATTCTATCTCGTTATTTTCAATCAATCTGATTGAATTGATGGATCTGATTTTATAAGGAATTAATTCAAAAGATTCAATTTCATCGCTGTAAACCATTCGGCATTTATACTTTCCGGCTTGAGGAATTTTATGCGAAAGAATTAATTTTTCCAAATCAAATTCATCGATGAGTCCAAGTAATTTATAGCGGGCACGATTCATTCTTGCCTGGTGAAAATCAAGGTTACGGATCTGACCGTCAATGATACAGATGCTTTCAATAAATCGGAACATATACTTTTTGGATCATTTCATTGTATTCGTCATTTACAGTACTTTGATGTGTGATTCCGCCTCCGCTTTTGAAAATCAAACCTCCCTGAGCCTGTTCTATAAACCGGATCATCACCGCGCTATCCAGATTTTCCCCGTCGAAAACGCCAAAAACACCGGTATAAAAATTACGGTCATAATTCTCCGCTTCTAAAATAATTTCTACCGTTTTCTTTTTTGGCGCGCCGCAAATAGAAC
>CAZKOC010000206.1:0-4209 GCA_964554275.1 uncultured Weeksellaceae bacterium | reverse complement strand
GCCAGCATCTCGTAAGCAGATTTTGAATTTTGCTCACGGATGCAGTCGGCTAATGCCGAAAGAAAATCTTTGTTGATTTCGATGCTCATCCACTTATTTTACCTGTTAATTCTATAAATTGTTGTACGGACAACTGTTCGGCACGCAAGTTAAGCAAATTCTCATCAATTTCGTGTTGAGAAATGTTTAAACTTTTAAGGGCGTTTCTCAAAGTTTTTCTTCTTTGGTTAAACGCTGTTTTTACGACATTGAAAAATAACCTTTCGTCAATGTCTAATTTTGTTCTGATTCGTTTTAACCGGATTACGCCCGATTTTACTTTGGGTGGTGGCGAGAAAACATTTTCATCTACCGTGAAAAGGTATTCGGCTTCATAGTAAGCTTGAGCGAGAACAGACAAAATCCCGTAAATTTTGGAACCTTCTTTTGCGCAAATCCTTTCTGCAACTTCTTTCTGGAACATTCCTACCATTTCAGGAACCTGAATCCTGTCTTCAATTACTTTGAAAACAATCTGGGAAGAAATATTGTACGGGAAATTTCCAAGGATAGCAACCGGTTCGTTGTTGAATTTTTGTTTTAAGTCCATTCGAAGAAAATCTTCGCCATATATTTTTAGGTTTAAATAATTAGCTTGAAGGTATTCGACTGATTCAGCATCAATTTCAACGACGGAAATATTTTTATTTTCCTGAAAGAAGTATTTGGTCAAAACACCCATTCCGGGACCGATTTCCAATACCTGATCATAGCTTTCCCAAGTCAGTGCATCTACGATATTTTTCGCGACGGATTCATCCCTTAAAAAATGCTGGCCTAAATGTTTTTTGGCTTTAACGCTCATGGTGCGAAGGTAAAGATTAGTCCTGAGGTTTTGAAAAGAAATTAAAAGTGAAATGAAACCAGAGGTAGTTTTTAACGCTTCGGTAGCACAAACGTTCAACATTGCATTTTGCCAATCTGTTTGTTATTTTATTTATACCCATATATTATAAAAGTTCCATTTTCTTGCTCATAAGGTACAAACAGATCTTTTAGTATCTGTTCAAATTGTTCAGTCTCATCAAATATTTCCGGTTTAGTTAAACGTCCTGTGTGCTTGGCGTAACGAGGCCTTATTTTCATCCACTCAATCTCAAAGAATAATGGCATCCCTTCGTTGTAAAAAGGTGACCAGTCGCCTAAATATTGTGGAGCGTCACTCAATGTCAATTCTTTATAGCTGATCTCATCCTGTACCGGTTTCACAATATAAGGAGGAGGGAAGGGCAGTGCCCCCACAGCATTTTGAAGCTCCAGCCATTTTGTGTCATTCATTATTGATGCTAAGCCTCTTTGAAAAACAATATTGTTAACCTGTGCTTTTAAATTCAGAATATAAGGATCATTTGCTGTGAAATATTTATATTTTTCTCTTTCCGTAACATTATTTTTTCCTTCAAAGTACGTATATAGCTTTTGTCTTTCGTTAGTATTCATATCTTTTAACGGCTTTTTTTTAGGATGAGTATTGCCTGTTGTAATGCGTTTGCCAGTTTTGATGGACTTACTTTGGTTAGTGTTAAAGATTGGCAGCCGTTAAAAGCTGCAAAACGTTTTACTGATTCTATAAAAGATTCTATCCATAATTCAATATCTATGTTTGCGTTTTCAATGTGTAAGTGTATTAGCTCGAATTGTTTTTCTTTTCGATGCGCTTTGCAATCCACCCTGCCTATAAATATATCTCCAAATAAAATAGGCAAACAGAAGTAGCCGTATTGTCTTTTCTCTTTTGGTGTATAACACTCAAGGCGAAAATCAAAGTCAAAAAATTGTTTGATGCGGTCACGGTGAATAATTGAATTATCAAACGGGGATAGAAGTCGGACAGTAGAAATGGGTTTTCTGAATGTTTTTTCCGCTAAATCATTTTGCACAAAAACAGAAGGCATACCTTCAATATTTATTTTTTGTACTGCTCTTTCCTGAAGCATTGAATTTAAAACTTCATTGACATTTTTTCTTACAATTTCTCCTGTCTTTAAGTGTGTAATTTGTTTTGCAGTTGTGAATCCATAAGCACGCAGATAAGTTTTTACCAGATATTCAGCAAATTCAATCGGAGTTGGTTCTGTCGTATCAATATTTTCAGGCAATACTCTTTCGGTAATGTCATACGTTTTCTGCATATCGTTACGTTCGCAAATCATCAAATCTCCCTGCATAAAAAGCCTTTCAAGAGCCAATTTTGTAGGTTTCCAATTCCACCAACTTCCCGGCTTTTTACTTTCGCTTTCGAAATCTCTTGCTTTTTTTGGGCCTTCTGCACGGATTGTGTCCATTACATACTGCATAACTTTTGGGTCTGCATTATAGTAGCGCGATTTATTTCGTTTGACATCTGACATTTGAAGTAAAACGTAACGAAAATCTTTCATAGGAAGATAAGAAGCAGCATGAAACCAATATTCAAACACTTTGCGTTCTTTTACCAACTCATCTAAATATTCTGTCTGATAGTCCGGTATTCTTGTCCAAAGTGTATGATGATGAGCACGTTCAACAATTGACAATGTATCTATTTGTAAATATCCGAGATGTTCCAATGCATTCAGCACCGCCTTTTTCCCTTTTCCAAATGGCGATGTTTGCAGCAATCCCTGACTTTCTAATGTGATGCGTTGTATTTGTTTTCTCATTAACCTCATTTGAGTAATGTGTCAAGTTTTTGAAAGGAAGCTCTCCAGCCGATTTTCATTAGATCTTTCATGCTCCTAAAGGTTTATTTCTCCTGTTCGATAGCATTTCCCAAGCTCTATAACCTTTAAGAATGCATTCTTTTGAAGTTTTCAGAAATTCCACATTTTCTAATTTTGGTTTTCGTGCTGTGCAAGAAGGTCTGCAAAAAATCCCTGTGGTTTTAACTGCCGTATAAAATATGCCTTCAAATGAAATATCTTTTTCTACAATGGCTTTGTACATTATTTCTGTTGTTAATTCCATTGTTAAAGTATTGTTTGCCATATTTATATTTTTTGTAAAGTTACTTTTTAGCTACATTGTCATACAACCGAAAAACTGACAAGTATTTTTTTATAGAGTGTCACTCAAAAATGGCAGCTAACATTTTGATGCTTGGCGAGAATGATGGAAATAGAAGCAGAAAGTTCCGATTTAGATAACACGTGGCAAAAATTTTGATTTTGCTATTTTACAAAATCTTGTTAACAGAAGCTCTTTTCTCAGTTTTATACCTTTCCTCGATTCAACATTGTAAGACTTTTTCATTCCAGCAAGTTTAATAATTTCTGAAACTTTGTAATTATATTTCTTAATCATTTTCCTATCTGTTTTTTTTAAACTTCACTCAATCCTGTGATTTTCAGATCGGATATTTTAGATAATAACATTGCAATTTGATTGTAATTTTTTAGAAATATTTAAGTTCCAAGCTTTCATTCTTGAGTGCCATTTTTTATGGATTAAAAATTGATTCCAGTCTAATTGAAATATCTTTTCAACAGCATAGTTTCCGTCTAGTTTAATCACTATTGCATAGTCAAAAATTTGTTTGTGTTCCTTTGTAGATGTTACCGAATTGAGTCCGTAAAATACACCTGTTACATTACTTGTTATTGTTTTGATAGCATATGTTTTTCCGTTTTCATCTATTGCATCGTAACTTTTGGTACTTGTTGGAGCAAGCTTCAGGTTAGGCAACTCAATGTTTGTATTATAAAAATCAATTACTAAATATTCACCAAGTTCACCTACTAAATTCTTGCTTCTAATTATAGTTCTTTCTTTTAATTCTTTTAAAATTTCAGAATATAATTTTATGATTTCTACCGTTTCCAATTTTTTGATTTCAATGACCATTTCGTTATATAATTTCTTTGACTCGTTAATTAACGCAATGTAATATTTTTTGAATTATTTTCTAAGCTTTGTAAAAACATAAATTCTAATGAAACGGCAAGTTAGACGTTGTATTTATTTTTCAGAAATATCATATAATATTTTCAATTTAAACATAAAATAAGAATAGGTAAAATCTCGGTTTTTCAAAATTTGATGTCGGAACAATATTTTTGGCCCCACACCGTTCTGTCTTAAAGTTTCCCTAAATATTTTAACGGAATCTTATCACAAAAAGTTTTTTTATACCTTAGCCCAAAATTAGGTTTGAATGTCAAAATCCAGCGATAAATTTAATCAGGGACGGCT
>CAZKOC010000205.1:0-4214 GCA_964554275.1 uncultured Weeksellaceae bacterium | reverse complement strand
TCACCAAACGTTTTCCTTTGATTTTATTGGCAATCGGATTTAGTTTCAGGTTCACGATCCTTTCGCGCATTTCCTGTGACGGAACGATGAATGAACGGCTCATATAGCGGTTTTTAACCAAAATCGGCTCAAATGGAATGCCCGAAGCATTTGAAAATCCAATTGCGGAAGGAACGCCTGAATCCGGCACTCCAATCACCACGTCAGCATCCACCGGCGATTGTTCGTACAGTTTTTTGCCACTTTCTACCCGTAGATCATATATTTCTTTTCCCTGCATATTGGAGTCGGGACGTGCAAAATAAATATACTCAAAGGCACAAATCCGGTTTTTTGAGGGTTGATCGAGCGGATAGGAGTGAAGTCCGTTTTCATCAGCCACGACAATTTCTCCGGGTTCTACATCGCGTAAGAATTCTGCTCCGACAGCATCCAATGCACAACTTTCGGAACAAAAAACGTAAGTTTCGTCATCCAATTTTCCAATGCACAACGGACGAATTCCATTCGGGTCACGGAACGCAGCCAATGAATTTTTCGTCAGCAATAAAACCGAATAGGCTCCACGGATATCTTTCAATCCTTTTTGAATTGCTTCCTGAACTGTTAAATCAGAATATTTCTGAATTGAACGTAAAATCACCTCTGTATCGGAAGTTGCCAGAAATGGCAATCCTTCTTTGATCAATTCTTCTTTTAATTCATCGGTTTCGATGACATTTCCGTTGTGCGCAATCGAAAAATGCGGTTTCCCGAAATAATTTACGGCATACAATGGCTGTATGTTTTTGGAGCTTCCACCACCTGCAGTCGTATACCGCGTGTGCCCGATGGCAGCATTTCCCTGAAATTCTTCAATTTCTTCTATATTTTTAAAAACATCCAAAACCAATCCGGTTGATTTATAAGTTTTTATATTTCCATCTTTCAAAACAGAAACACCTGCCGCTTCCTGTCCACGGTGCTGCAAAGCAAACATCCCGAACTGTGCCAGGGAAAAGGTGTCGATGTTATGGGGCGAATAAATTCCAAAAATACCACATTCCTCTTCCATACTGTCAACCGTGTCGTTGAAAGTGGTTTTCAAATAATTTCGCTGATAAAATTCAGTGGAAAATTTTGATGTCTTTATTGAATTATGCATAAATAAATCTAATGTCTATTATCTAATTTCTCGTGTCTGCAAGAGTGGCCTGAAGCCGGTTGTAAACTTCATGGTAAGCTTCGGAAACTTCTCCCAAGTCTCTTCTGAATCTATCTTTGTCCAATTTTTTCAGGGTGTCCTTATCCCACAAACGACAAGTATCCGGACTGATTTCGTCTGCCAAAATGATATTTCCTTCAGAATCTTTCCCAAATTCGATTTTGAAGTCGATTAAGATCAAATTGGCCTTAAGGAACAAGTCTTTCAAAGCTTCATTAATTTTATCGGTCAGTTGGTACATGAATTTCAATTCTTCGTAAGTAGCCGCGCCCAATAAAACCGCATGATGGTCGTTAATCAAGGGATCCCCTAGTTCATCTTTTTTATAGCAGATATCGAAAATGGTTACAGGCGATTTTGCCCCTTCTTCCAGTCCCAAACGTTGTGCCATACTTCCGGCAACATAATTACGAACTACCATTTCAAGTGGAATGATATCCACTTTTTTTACCAGTTGCTCGCGTTCATTCAAGGTTTCAATGTAATGTGTCGGAATTCCTTTTTCAATTAAATAGTTAAAAATCAAAGTCGAAATCTTATTGTTCATTTCTCCTTTGTCGGCAACGGTTCCTCGCTTCTGAGCATTGAATGCAGTTGCATCGTCTTTGTAATAAACGATCACCAAATTTGGGTTTTCTGTGCTGTAAACCTGTTTGGCTTTTCCTTCGTAAATAAAGTCTTTTTTTCGAAATTCGAAATTCGAAGTTCGAGGTTCGTTATTATTTTCCATTCAATTTGCTTTGTAATTTATAATTCATTTTTTGAATATCTTCAATTAATTGAGTCATCTCAATCAAATCTTTTTCTTTTAAATAACCTTGTCGGTTCGAAATAATTAATTGCGTTTCCAACTCCAAAGTTGAACCGTTTGAAAACGATAGGAAATTTGAAAATTGTGGGTTAGAATTTCGTCCGGCTCCCTCTGCAATGTTGGATGGAATTGAAACCGCTGATCGTCTGATTTGATTGGTCAAGCCATAAATTTCTTCTCTAGGAAATTCTTTGGTCAGGATATAAACATTATCAACCAAATCCATTGATTTTTGCCAAATGTGTAAATTTTTGTAGTAGCTCATAATTTTAATTTTAGGTTTATGTCGAATTAAACTATTTACAAACTAAATTCTGCTTTGCCAGCTTCCGCCAGTGAACTTCGAGCTTCGGATTTCGCTAAGCGAGGTACTCGACTCCATTCTTAAATATATTCATCACTCCCATATCGGGAATGTTTTGAAACAATCCTTCTTCAAACCGCTCCGGATGTCCCATTCGTCCGAAAACCTTTCCGCAAGGACTTGTAATTCCTTCAATTCCCAAAACAGATCCGTTCGGATTGTACGGCATTTCATTCGCTATATTCCCATTTAAATCAATGAATTGCGTAGCAATTTGATTGTGTTCAAACAATTTACGCAAATTTTCTTCATCTGCCATAAAACGTCCTTCTCCATGCGAAACCGGAATCCAATATTCATTTCCATTCATTCCTTTCAACCATGGCGAATGGGAATCGTTGACTCTTACTTTCGCCAGTTGTGAAATATGTCGTCCGATTTCGTTAAAAGTCAAGGTGGGTGTATCTTCTTTCAATTCACGAATCTCGCCATATGGCAACAATCCCGATTTGATCAATCCCTGGAATCCATTACAGATTCCCAGAACCAATCCATCTCTTTCTAATAATTTATGAACGCTTTCTTTGATTCGTTCGTTTCGCAAAACCGTCGCGATGAATTTTCCCGATCCGTCTGGTTCATCGGCAGCAGAAAATCCACCCGGAATAAACAGGATTTGTGAATTGTCAATTGCTTTTGCGTAAGCTTCAACTGTTTCTTCAATATCTTTTTCCGAAAGGTTTTTGAATACGATGATTTCCGTTTCGGCTCCTTCCTTTCGGAAAGCTTTTGCACTATCGTATTCGCTGTTCGTTCCGGGAAATGCAGGGATGAAGACTTTTGGTTTCGAAGTTCGAAGTTCGAGATTCGAAATTCGCTTTTCAATTTTGGAATCATTTTTAAATTCTTTGCCAGTTTCGAGCTTCGAGCTTCGAGTTTCGTATGGAAATAATTCAGAAAACGTACTTTTCCAAGCTGATTTTGCCTCTCGTATGGGAATTATTATTGGATCACTGGGCGAAGTCGAAACGAAATTTAATTCTGATGATGAATTTGTTTTTCCGATATGATGGTAATTTCCTTGAATTTCCAATGGAATATTCAAATTTTCGACATGTTCAATCAGAACTGCGGCCGGATAATATTTCATCAAGTCTATTTGTTTACTTTGGTCGCTAAATGTAATAGAAGCACCGATTTCGTTTCCGAAAGACATCAACGTCAATGTTTCGGCAATTCCACCAAATCTAATTGTGGCTGCTGAAAGAATATTCTGATTATTCGAATAAATTGTTTCGAATATTTGTTTCAAACTCACTTCATCCAAAAGATAATCCGAAGTTAAATTCGGAATGAAAACCGATAAGTTGGAATTTGTTTTTTGTAAAGTTGCAGATTTGATTTTATTGGTTTTATTTGGACTGACTGCAAATGAAATCAAAGTGGGAGGGACGTCAATGTCCTGATAGCTTCCACTCATACTGTCTTTCCCGCCGATCGCAGGAATTTCAAGTTGTTTCTGGGCCTCAACCGAGCCTAGCAAAGCCGCAAATGGTTTTCCCCAACGGCCTGCTTCGTCATGCAATTTTTCAAAATATTCCTGGAATGTAAGACGGGCATCGGAATAATTTCCACCTCCCGCGACGATTTTCGCCAGACTTTCCATTACGGCAAAATAAGCGCCATGATAAGGTGACCACCGGCTGATGATTGGATTATAACCAAAACTTGCCATGGAAACAGAATTCGTAAATCCGTCCGTCGGGAATTTCTGAACGCTGATATCTTCGGGTGAATCCATGGTTTTTCCGCCAAACGCATTCAAAACAGTGCTTCTTCCGACATTATTATCAAACATTTCCACCATTCCTTTTTGGGAAGTGTGGTTCAATTCT
>CAZKOC010000204.1:0-4236 GCA_964554275.1 uncultured Weeksellaceae bacterium | reverse complement strand
CCCAAAATTAGGTTTGAATGTCAAAATCCAGCGATAAATTTAATCAGGGACGGCTCCGATCGTCAAATATTACCGTTGTTATAAGCATTGCTTTGGTTCTTTTCTTATTAGGCCTTTTTGGACTGATCGTCATCAATGCACAGAGTTATGCGGATTATATCAAAGAACAACTAAAACTGGAAGCATTTTTCAATGATGAATATGACCCGCGGGAACAAGATACCGAACTTGCACGTCAGCAGGCATTCATAGATTCCCTCAGAACAAAACACGTTTTTGTAAAAAATACTGAATACATATCAAAAGAAAGGGCGTCTGAAATTGCAAAAAAAGAGTTGGGGATTGATGACAATGCTATTTTTGAAGCAAATATATTTCCGGCATCGGTACAAATTACACTGAATCCAGATTATGTAAACCCAAAACAGGTAGACAGCATCAAGCAGATTATTTCTGCAAATCCTATAGTAAAAGATGTTGTTAATGATGATGAATTGATGACGACGGTTTATAACAATATTGACCGGATTACTTTCTGGTTAATGATCTTGGCAGCGATTTTCCTTGTTATTGTGATGGTTTTGATAAACAATTCTATCCGGCTCAGGATTTACGCAAAACGTTTCAGCATCAAAACCATGCAACTGGTAGGGGCGAGGAGAAGATTTATTATCCAGCCTTTCCTGATTCAAAGTGCAGTTTTAGGATTCTTTGGAGCTTTGATCGCTACCTTGGCATTGGGCGGGTTGTGGTATTATTTTTCATCAATCGTATTGTTACCGTTTTGGAATGACGATTATTATTTATTGATTGGTGCAATATTCATTATCGGAATTGTAATTGCGTTGATTAGTACCGGAGTTTCAACCTGGAGATATTTACGCTTGAGAACTGATCAGCTGTATTAACTAAAAATATAATTAAGAATTTCAATTTTTGAATTCTAATTTCTAATTTCAAATTCAATGTCAAAAATTAAAATAGATAATTCCCGTTTTACTTTTCTTTTCGGAAAGAGAAATTATATGTTCATGAGTACTGGGCTGGCGTTCATTTTGATTGGATTTCTTCTGATGATGGGGCCTGATGCCAACACAGTAAATGGAGTAGAGGACCTCAATCAATGGAATGACGGAATCTTTTCATGGAGAAGAATACGTCTGGCTCCATTTTTAATTTTGGTTGGATTTGCAATTGAAATTTATGCTATAATGCTCAATCCTGAAAAAAATAAGGCTTAATGAGTACTTGGGAAGCAATTTTAATTGCAATTATAGAAGGCCTTACCGAATATTTGCCGATTTCATCTACCGCCCATATGGGTTTTACCGCAGCTCTTTTGGGGATGCCTGAAAGTGAATTCCTAAAAATGTTTCAGGTTTCCATACAATTCGGAGCTATACTTTCAATTGTAGTTTTATACTGGAAGAAATTCTTTGATTTTTCCAATTTTAATTTCTATATCAAACTTGCTATTGCCGTAATTCCGGCTTTGGCACTAGGCTACATATTTGATGATAAAATCGAAGCGGTGTTGGGGAATCAGATTGCAATTTCGAGTGTTTTGGTTTTGGGAGGGATTGTATTGATTTTTGTTGATAAATGGTTTAAGAATCCAAAAATTGATGATGAAAAAGAAATCACCATCAAAAAAGCAATCACAATAGGGTTTTGGCAATGCCTGGCAATGATGCCCGGGACAAGCCGCTCGGCAGCATCCATCATTGGGGGTATGACTCAGGGTTTAACCCGTAAAGCCGCAGCAGAATTTTCGTTTTTTTTAGCAGTTCCAACCATGTTGGCAGTGACAGTTTATTCCGTTTTTGTAAAGACCTGGGGCAAGGGAACTCCGAATGAGATGAAAGGCTATGAAATGATATTACAGGACCAGCAGCACATTGTACTTTTTCTGATCGGAAACGTAGTTGCATTTGTAGTAGCAATGATAGCTGTAAAGTTTTTTATTTCGATTTTGGCAAAATTCGGATTCAAAGTTTGGGGCTGGTACAGAATCATCATCGGAATAGTTTTATTGATTTATTTCTGGAATAATCCTCATAAAACTCAACAAGAAGAAATAACTTCTGAAGTTGTTTCGGTTCAACATCATTCAAATGAGCCTTGAAGAAATCCAACAGGGAAAAGTTTTTTTGATTGACAAGCCACTTGACTGGACTTCATTTGATGTAGTCAATAAAATTCGCTGGAACATCAAAAAATCATATAAAGTCAAAAAAATAAAAGTGGGCCACGCCGGAACGCTTGATCCGAAAGCGACAGGATTGCTCATTATCTGCACAGGAAAATTCACCAAACGAATTGATGAAATCCAGGCGGAATCCAAAATTTATACCGGAACTTTCAAATTAGGAGTAACTACCCCGACTTACGATACCGAATCTGAAGAAAATGAAATCTTCCCGATCAAACATATTTCAGAGGAATTGATTCATCAAACCACAAAACAGTTCATCGGTGAAATTGAGCAATATCCGCCTATGCATTCCGCTGTGAAACAAGACGGAAAACGTTTGTATGAATTAGCCCGGGCAGGAAAAGAAGTAGAATTAAAACCGAGACGAATCTCGATTTATGACTTCAAAATTACGAAGATTGATATGCCTTTTGTGGAATTTGAAGTGCAGTGCGGAAAGGGAACTTATATCCGGTCACTCGCGCATGATTTTGGAAAAGCACTCAATTCGGCAGCTTATCTGACTGAATTGAGAAGAACCAAAATCGGAGACTTTTCAGTGGATAATGCTGATAATTCTCCTTTGGAAAAAGAATTTTTTTCATTCTAAATTTCTCCTGACATACTGTTGTCATTTACCACCTTTAGTTTTACATAAAAGTTATTTAAAATGTTAAAACTAATGATTATGAACAACTTAAAAACACGAATAAAATCTCCATTTCAGGGGATGTTGACCGATCTGGCCAATTACAATTTATGGGCGAACGAACAAATGGTAAATTGGTTAATAGAACATTTGGAAGAAAAATTCAAACAAGAGATACTATCGAGTTATACTTCCATTCACTCTACCATCCAGCATATTTTCAATACACAGAATTTTTGGTTGAAAATGATTCAAAAAGAAGAATATGGTGGAAATGAAGATATTTCCAATACCAAACAATTATTTGAAAAATTAATTCAAAATTCAAATGAATTTAGAGATTTTGTCAATCAATTGGATGAATTTGAGTTACAGGAAAAAGTAGAAATCATCACTTCCTGGTTTAGCTCCTGTCAGCCTCGTTATGAATTGATTCAGCAAGTCGTAAATCATGGTACTTATCATCGTGGGCAAGTCGTGACAATCGGTAGAAATTTAAATATTACCAATGCGACCAACACAGATTTCAATTTTTATCTATTAAGAGCAAAGTAAACTTCAGTCACTTGATTTTAAATTTGAAAGATTATCTTTGGGAAAATGTAATCTCCAGAATGTACCAGGACGAATCACCCAAACGTTTCGACCGGATTGTCGCTATTTTGATTCAGCTGCAATCCAAAAAGATTGTAAAAGCACAGGAACTGGCGGATCGTTTCGATGTCAGTTTACGTACCATTTACAGAGATATTCGGACACTGGAAACATCCGGAGTTCCGATTTACAGTGAAGCAGGAGTGGGATACTCGTTGGTTGATGGTTACAGATTGCCGCCTGTGATGTTTACGCAGGAAGAAGCAGGAAGCTTTGTGGCTGCCGAAAAACTGATGCAGAAATTTACAGACAAAAACCTGGGCGCGCATTTTCAATCTGCTATGTTCAAGATAAAATCGGTTTTGCGTGGATCACAAAAAGACTGGATCGAAGCTATAGAATCTAAAATTAAAATCTCCCCGGCACAGGATTTGTTCAATCATAAAATTCCTGATGTATTGGAAATCCTTTTTGAAAGCATTGCGGAAAAACAACAGATTTTATTGCTTTATCAGTCTATAGAAGCCGAAAAACCTATAGAAAGAATCATAGAGCCTGTAGGAATGTTTCACGAAAATAATTTTTGGTATATTTTGGGTTATTGTCATTTAAGGAAAGATTACAGGCAATTCCGCGTTGACAGGATTCAGCATATAAAGCGTACCCAAAAACCTTTTGAAATTGAGCATAAAAATTTAGATTTTTATTTGAATAAGGAAAATCAGGCAGAAAAAGTAAAAATCCGTATTTTGATCGACAAACAGGTTTCCAAATACTTGAATTCAGACAGAAAGTATTA
>CAZKOC010000203.1:0-4238 GCA_964554275.1 uncultured Weeksellaceae bacterium | reverse complement strand
CTTCTCAAATTGTGGTTTCTACCGGGGCAAAGCAATCTATTTACAATACTTTTCAATGTATCATTGAAGAAGGTGATGAAGTGATCATTCCCGTTCCGTACTGGGTTACCTATGCCGATATTATTCACCTTGCAGGGGGTAAATGTGTTTTTGTAGAAACATCTATCGAAAATGATTTCAAGGCTACGGCTGAAATGATTGAAAAGGCCGTAACGCCCAAAACCAAAGCCATTATTTACAGCTCCCCCTGTAATCCTAGCGGAAGCGTTTATACTTATGATGAACTGAAAGAAATTGCTCAACTGATAGAAAAACATAATCTGATCGTGGTTTCAGATGAAATTTACGAACATATCGTGTATGGTCAGAAACCTGTAAGCATAGCAAGTTTTCCTGAAGCTTATGACCGTACGGTTACCGTTAACGGATTGTCAAAGGCCTATGCCATGACAGGCTGGAGAATCGGTTATATCGGTGCTCCCGAGTGGATTGCCAAAGCTTGTGACACACTTCAAAGCCAGATAACTTCCGGTGCGAATTCTATAGCCCAACGAGCCGCAATTACAGCATTGAAAGCTAATCCTTCTCAAACACATTATATGATAGAGGCATTTGCCAATCGTCGCGAATTGA
This sequence comes from uncultured Weeksellaceae bacterium, assembly GCA_964554275.1. GTDB lineage: Bacteria > Bacteroidota > Bacteroidia > Flavobacteriales > Weeksellaceae > Moheibacter. The sequence goes on along the minus strand of CAZKOC010000203.1, from coordinate 3,605 downwards.
TGATGAAACTGGCAACTGAAATCCCGGGTTTCAAAGTAAGCGAACCTAAAGGGGCATTTTATCTTTTTCCTGATGTTTCGGAACTATTCGGTAAAACTTTTCAAGGAGTTACAATCAACAATTCTGATGATTTGGCGAATTTAATTTTGGACAAAGCCTTTGTTTCTACTGTTCCGGGAAGCGCGTTTGGAATGAATAACTGCTTGCGAATTTCCTATGCGGCATCAGAAGAAAATCTTACGGAAGCCATGCGCAGGATCAAAGAATTGTTGAGCTAAGTCTTTACTGACACAAATCACAGATTAATTCGGGATTGAGTCGTATTTTTGCAGGATGAATTAATTTTTAATTCATTCTAATTCAAACTATTAAAATGATTCAAACAGATATATTGATTATCGGGGCCGGCCCTACCGGCTTATTCACAGTCTTCGAAGCAGGATTATTGAAAATGCGCTGCCACATCATAGATGCTTTGCCACAGCCCGGCGGACAATTGGCAGAATTATACCCGAAAAAACCAATTTTCGACATCCCCGGTTACCCAAGCGTAATGGCAGGTGAACTGGTCGATAATTTAATGGAACAGATCAAACAGTTTGAACCCGGGTTCACACTAAATGAAATTGCAGACACCATTGAAAAGCTGGAAGACGGAAGCTTTATTGTCACCACAAATAAAGGAACTAAGCATCAGGCAAGAGCAATCGCTATTGCAGGCGGGTTGGGAAGCTTTGAACCGAGAAAGCCAGAACTGGAAAACATTGCAAAATTTGAAGAAAATGGTGTCGAATATTTTGTAAAAAACCCCGAATTGTTCCGTGATAAAAGAATCGTAATCGCAGGCGGTGGAGATTCCGCTTTGGATTGGAGTATCTTTCTGGCTGAAGTTGCCTCTGAAGTGACTTTGGTCCACAGGAGAAATGAATTCCGCGGAGCTTTGGATTCTGTTGAAAAAGTTCAGGAGCTGAAACATTTAGGGAAAATCAATCTTGTCACACCTGCGGAAGTTGTCGAAATTCACGGAAATGACAAGCTTACAGGTATAACCTTAGATAAAGAAGGAGAAAAACAAACAATAAAGACCGATTATTTCATTCCGCTTTTCGGACTTTCACCAAAATTAGGCCCTATTGCCAACTGGGGATTGGAAATCGAAAAAAATGCCATCAAAGTAAATAATGCATTGGATTACCAAACCAATATTGATGGGATTTATGCAATCGGAGACATCAATACTTATCCCGGAAAATTAAAATTAATCCTTTGCGGATTTCACGAAGCAACTATGATGTGCCAAAGCGTCTACCAAAGATTGAATCCCGGGAAAAAATACATTTTGAAATACACGACCGTTAGTGGTGTAGACGGATTTGACGGCACAAGAAAAGAAGCCGAAAAAGCCGTAGTAAAATCCATTGATTGATATTTTGATGTGTAGTATGTTAAAGAATGAAACTGAACAAAATACTATTAATTATTACAATAGCCTTTCTAATAATTAATCTATTCTTTTTTAAAAATGCAGAAACTCTGAATGGCGGAAAAGCGATGATTTACATAATTCTTTTTCCTTTATTTTGGATTGCAACCCTAATTACTGTAGGGGTTTTAGCTTATAATAACCGCAAAGAATGGTTTAGTAGAGAAATGAAATTTTCGACTATTATTTTTTTGATTTTATGCACTCCTTTATCAATTTGGGGATTATCTTCATTAACAAGACCCGAAATGGAATTGAGTGGGACAGGTTATAACCCGAAGAATGGAATTACAATAAAATCTGAAACTTGGAATTATAATTCTGGACAAGCCGCAATTACAAAATTCTGGAAACTGGATACAGACAACTGGACAGGTGCTGAGGAAAATGAATTTAAGAGAGATTCTACTTGGATATATTACGATAAAAAAGGAGATACTTTAAGAATTGAGAAATATATGAATGATCAACTGATTGAAAATATAGAATTTAAAAAATAACAAATTCTTACTTCACGCATCCGGCTTCCAGCATCCCGCAAATTTGTTATCTTTGCGCAAAATTTAAATCAGAATGAGCCTATTAGTTGTTGGTACAGTCGCATTTGACCAGATCGAAACTCCTTTCGGAAAAAGTGATAAAATTCTTGGGGGAGCTGCCACCTTTATTGGTTTGGCATCTTCGATGCTGGACGTGAAAACAGGACTGGTTTCCGTTATCGGAGGAGATTTCCCGCAAGAATACCTGGATTTGCTTACTTCAAAAGGTATTGATATTTCCGGAATTGAAAAAATCGAAGATGGAAAAACTTTCTTTTGGGCGGGACGCTACCACAACGATATGAATTCCCGTGATACTTTGGCTACAGAATTAAACGTACTGGAAAATTTCAATCCGGCTGTTCCCGCAGAATGGAAAAAACCTGAAGTTTTGATGTTGGGGAATTTACATCCTTTGGTTCAGAAAGCAGTTTTACAACAATTGGATGAACGTCCGAAATTAGTGATTTTAGACACTATGAATTTCTGGATGGACCTCACCTGGGATGACTTGATGAACGTTTTGAAAGATGTAGACGTTCTGACCATCAATGATGAGGAAGCCCGCCAGATGAGTAAGGAATACAGTCTGGTAAAAGCCGCGAAAAAAATCATGCAAATGGGGCCGCATACGCTCATCATCAAAAAAGGTGAACACGGTGCTTTGCTGTTTCATGAAAACAGTGTATTCTTTGCGCCCGCGCTTCCTTTGGAAGATGTTTTCGATCCAACAGGAGCTGGTGATACTTTCGCCGGTGGTTTTTCAGGGTTTCTGGCAAAAACCAAAAATTATTCTTTTGAAAATATGAAGCGGGCAATTATTTATGGAAGTGCTCTAGCTTCTTTCACAGTAGAAAAATTCGGAACGGAAAGAATTGCCGAACTAACGGAAGAAGAGTTAAACGACCGTTTAGATGTTTTCAAAAGCCTGACGAATTTCGATATAGAATTGGATTAATCACTTTCTTTCAATTCTTTTTGGACCTTAGGAGATTTCATTTGGATTAAATATACCCCTGCAAGGATTAATATGCCTCCTAGAGCATGAATAATAGTAAGCTTCTCACCATCTATTATTCCCCACATCACCGCTACAACCGGCATTAAATAAGTAACTACGGAAGCGAAAATGGCTGAGGTCTGCTGGATTAATTTGTAGAATAAAATCATTGCGGTTGCCGTACCAATCAATCCGAGAATAGCTACATAGCCTAAACCTTTCCATTTTTCCGGTGTACCGGAAAAATCATTGAAAAATCCTGTAAATCCCAAGATTAGTAAAGATGGCCCCAACCAGATTGTAAAAACAACTGATGACAATTTAAAAGATTGGATTCCTGAAAGGTATTTGCTTACAATTAAGCCATTTATTCCATAAAAAGCAGTAGCCAGCACAATCAACAGTGAATGGAATGTGTCACTCTTTCCTCCGTTTCCGTCATCGCTCATCAAAACTGCAGCTCCGGCAAACCCTATTATAGCTCCCAGAATTTGAGTCCATTTACTTTTAATCCCAAAAAAAAGAAATCCGAAAAGCAATATGAAAATCGGAACAAGGGAATCTAAAATTCCTGCCATTGAAC
>CAZKOC010000202.1:0-4268 GCA_964554275.1 uncultured Weeksellaceae bacterium | reverse complement strand
CATTGACCCACCGACAGATGACGACCCGATAGATCCGGCTCCAATTGACAGCTGGGTGATGTTCCTTGTTTTTGCAGGGATTGTATTGGGGGCATATCTGTTAATCCCACATAACAGAAAAGCAATGGTTCAAACCAAGCTTTGATTTATACTACAAGCCCTCGATTGTTTCGGGGGTTTGTGCTTATAAATAATTTCACAAGATTATCTTTAATTGATTTGATAATCTTAATTTAAAAATAGTTACAGTGTATCTATTTATATTTGTTTAATTAAAAAACTGTTGATATGAAAAAAGCCAACTTTTTGAAATCATTTCTACCAATGATCCTACTTTTATGTTTTGGGCTAACAAATGCCTGGGGCCAGATAATAAGTCAATATGTGGAAACAAATTCGGGAACTACTCCGAAGGGTATTGAAATTTGGAATAACACTTCAAATGTGCTCGATTTTTCTGCCAATAATTTAATCATCCAACAAGGTACAAATGGAGGCAGTCTAAGCGATATCTCACAGACTTTAATTAATTCAGGCACTCTTGGAGTGGGTGAAGTCTTGGTAATAGGGACCAGTGATATAGGTACATACCTCAATAATCAAGGATTAAGTTCAGTAACTTTTTTAAGCTATGCTTTCTCATTTAACGGCGATGACGCCCTTGCTGTAAAGTTTGGCGGGGTAATTACCGATGTTTTTGGCAATCCGGGGAGTGATCCCGGTTCCGGTTGGTCAGGGAATGGAGTTTCTACTGAAAATCAAAACATTGCCCTGATAGAAAGTATAAACACAGGCTCTACAGGATTTACTGATCCCAGTACCCGTTTTACAACGATTAGCACAACTCCCGCAACCTTACCTGCCGGATTATCTGGCTTTGGGATATCTCCTGTAACAATTGAACCGGAAGATCCACCGGTGGTTACGCCGGAAACTTTTAACGGAGCAGTCGGAATCGCTGCGTCTTTTCAAATACAAGCCACCGAATCCCCAAATAGCTATGCAATCGCATCGGGTACTTTACCTGCCGGATTATCCCTGAACACCACAAATGGATTGATTTCAGGAACACCAACAAATGCAGGAAACTCATCCGTAACCGTTACAGCTACAAATGACGCGGGAACAAGTGCGGCAGCAACCTTAAATTTCGAAATTGCGCAAGGAACACAAACCATTGCCAATTTTATCGATTTAATTAAATACATAGGTGACGAATCATTCCAATTAACTGAAACAACAAATGCGGGGCTTACTATTTCGTATTCAAGCTCCGACACAGATGTCGCAACCATTTCAGGAAATACAGTAACTATCGCCGGTTTAGGTGAAACCACGATCACTGCCACTCAAGCCGGTAACAGCAACTGGAATCCATTGAATCAAACCATTTTGCTGACAGTAAATGAAGCACCTGCCGGAACAGTTAATTTGTTCTTTTCGGAATACATTGAAGGTACGTCCAACAACAAATACATCGAAATTTATAATGGTACAGGCGCTTCAGTTAATTTAAACGAATATTCAGTCGAACTATATGCCAACGGCGCTGCAAGCCCGAGCAATACTCAGAATCTCGGGAGCTTACTTGCTTCCCTGGATAACGGGCAGGTAATTGTATTAAAAAACTCTGGCGCTACTATTTATACAGGAACAGCCTATTCATCAGGAGTTACCAACTTTAATGGTGATGATGCCATTGTATTGAAACATAATGGAAATATAATTGACATTATCGGACAGATCGGTTGTGACCCGGGAACTGTTTGGGAAGAAGGAGGTAATTCCATGCTAAATTCTACTTTAGTAAGAAAATCAAATGTTTGTGAAGGAATAATTGAAAACAATGCTGCAGATTGCGGATTTCCTACTTTGGGAACTGAATGGGATTCTTTACCAATTGATGATATTTCAAATTTAGGTTCACATACTGCCGATTGTTCAGGTTCAACAGATACGATATGGAACGGAAATGAATGGTCTAACAATGAACCGGATGAAAATACCAATGCAATCATAGACGGAGAATTGATTGTAGGCACCGACCTTACAGACCTTGTAACCGCCAATTTGACTATAACTTCAAATGGAAGCCTGATTATCCAGAGTGGAAATTCAGTTACCGTTAGCGGGAAAATCATAAATGATGCCGGAGCCGAAAATTTTGTTGTACAAAATGACGCAAATCTGATCCAAAATACAGGAACTACGTTAGATAATGATGGCGAAATCACTGTGCTGAGAAACAGTCAGCCTTTCAAACGCCTGGACTATACCATGTGGTCTTCACCTGTTGCAGGGCAGGGACTACAAGGCTTCTCCCCTGAAACATTGCCAAATCGGATTTATACATACGAAGATGACGACTACTATGAAGTAGATGATGCCACCGCTGACTTTACTGATGGCAAAGGTTACCTGTTCCGCGCTCCAAACGATTGGAGTGCAGATACTCCAACTGCTTACCAGGGTAGTTTCGTCGGTATTCCATTTAATGGAAACATTAACGTTGGCACTCATCCCGGAAGCTTCACTTCTATTGGGAACCCTTATGCTTCCAATATCGATGCGGATTTATTTCTTGGGACAAACGGAGGAGTTTCTACATTGTATTTCTGGACAAATACCAATCCTGTCGTTGACGGAACTTATTCCGGAAACAATTATGCTACCTATACGCTTATGGGCGGTGCAGGAACAAGTGGCGCAGAAAATGACGAAGCCAATGCACCTAACGGATTCATTTCAACAGGGCAAGGGTTTATTGTCGAATCAACAGGAAGCTCCGTAGAGTTCAACAATGGAATGAGGGTATCTGATACCGCTACGTTCTTCAAAGTAGATGAAACAGACAAACACAGATTTTGGCTGAATTTGAGAGGAGATAACCAGGGTTATAACCAAATCCTTATTGGTTATATGACCGGTGCTACAAATGGACTTGACCACCAGATTGATGGTAAAATGTTCGGATACGAAGGTTCTGCTTTGTATAATTCAATCAATGATAATAAATACACCATCCAGGGCAGAGCATTGCCTTTTGAAACCACAGATGTGGTTCCTTTAGGTTTCAAAGCAGTAGAAAGCGGTGAATTTACAATTTCATTAATTGGTTTCGACGGATTGTTTTCAGAAGGTGAAACCACTGTTTATTTGAAAGACTATCAATCCAATGTCATTCATAACCTTATGGAATCCGATTATACATTCCAATCAGAAGCCGGAGAATTTAATGACAGATTTGAAGTAGTTTATGAAGATGACGGTACTATGGGCATTGAAGATTTGATTTCAAATTCTGTTCAAATCTACAAACACAACCAAAATATTGTTGTAACATCAAAATCAGAGAAAATTCTTTCAGTTGAATTATTTGACCTTCAGGGCAGAAATATTCATAGAAATACTGAGGTAAATGCAAACACATACCAGATTAATACTGCCTCAAAAGGAGTTTTGATTGTTAGAACGCAAACACAGAACGGACAAATAATAACTAAAAAAATACTTAATAATTAACCCATACTATATGAAAAAGGATGTTTTAAAATATGGACTATTAGCTTTTTTCTGGCTAGCATATACATTGCCGGCAATGGCCGATCCTAATGATCCGGATCTTGATGATGACCCACCGGCACCAATTGATAACTGGGCACTCCTGCTTATCCTTGCAGGTGTGATATTGGGTCTTTATTTCATCATGAAATACAGAAGAAGAGCAATTGCTTAAATCCAATAGGACAAAAATAGCCCCCGATAAAAACTATCGGGGGTTTATATTTTAAGGAATTTTGTTGAATCTTATTTCTTCCAAAGATTATTCTTCAAATTAACATCTGCGGTTTCAGCATTTTTATCAACTTCGACAGATTTCAAAGCTTTATCAAATCCATACATTTTTTTCAATGACTCAGGCGCGAATCGCCAAACTTCTGCCGCATATCTTATCTCCTGTATGCTGCCGTCTTCAAATGTGAATGTCACCAATAACGGCATCAACATCCCTCCTACCTTTTCAAATTCTACTTCGTAAAAATAGGCCGGCCTTTTAAATAAGTTCTCTTGTGATTGACCGGATAGATATTCTCTTACCACATCTGACTGATAAATATCTTTTGAATTGGATTTCGTTGTGAATTCAATTCTTTTCCCATCTTTTGTGCCGATTTCTTTCGCATACAATTGCACTACATTTCTTACTCCTAAATCCACAACTTCCGTCGTATAAAACCAACCTCTGATGAACCAGTCCAAATCAGTTC
>CAZKOC010000201.1:0-4283 GCA_964554275.1 uncultured Weeksellaceae bacterium | reverse complement strand
AAAGACGGTTTACCGGAATTTGCAGAAAAAATCTTCAATGATTTACGATTGGATTTCAATGTGATGTATGAAGAAAAAGACTCCATCGGGAAACGTTACAGAAGGATGGACGCTATCGGAACGCCATTCTGTATAACGATTGACCATGATTCCTTAAATGATGGAACAGTAACGCTTCGCCACAGGGACACGATGCTACAGGAAAGAATTCCGGCTGAAAAACTTGCTGAAATCATTGACAAAGAAGTCAATATGAAATATTTACTGGCGAGAATCTAAAAAGTTATTTTGAATTTTAAATAATCTTTGACAAAGTTTTGAACTTTGTCAAAGTTAGCTTGCAAAAAAATACTATGAAAACAATTCTGGAAACATACCGCCTAATCATCCGCGAAATAGAAATAACAGATGTCGATGATATGTTTGAAATGGATTCCGATCCTGAAGTTCACAAATATATCCTTCAAAGCCCCATACAATCTAAGGAGGAAATTGTTGAAGTTATAAAAATGCTTCGGAAACAATACAAAGACAATGGAATTGCACGTTGGGCGGTCATTGATAAAATGACAAATGAAATGCTCGGTTGGTGCGGAATTAAATATTATACCGATAAACTCAATCATCATCAAAATTTTTACGAGCATGGTTACCGTTTCAAACAGAAACACTGGGGTAAAGGTTACGCAACCGAATCAAGCAAAGCAGTTTTAGATTGGGCTTTCAGTAATTTAGATATAGAAACGATTTATGCGGTTACGGACGTTGATAATGTAGGTTCCATTCATGTTTTGGCCAAACTGGGATTTGATCTGAAAGAAAACTTCAAATACAATGATACTCGTTTAGAGTGCAATTGGTTTGAATTGAAAAAACCTGACTGGGACCGACAGAATGATCTGTAATTATTTCAACAAAATTCCCCACGCACCTTCCACATCACCTTCTTTCAATAAATCTTTGGCATGTTGGTGAGCAGTTTCATCATCTTTGAATTCTTCTCCCAAGAGAATTTCAATATTTCCAAGCATCGCTAAGTCATTTCCGGTAAATACTCTGCTTAAGCGAATTTCCTTTGGCAGGCTATCAACTCCAATCCCTTTTGTAACCAATGGTTTCGGTATCTCAAAAAGCGAATCACCATTGGAATGTGTGTACCATGATTCCCCCATTCTACCCACCAAATCAATTTTTTTAGTATCAATTAATCCCCGTTCATTCAGAACAGATTCGTCAACATGAATCATTAGCACTTCACAAACAATCAAAGTTCCGGCCCCGCCGCCGTCACCCAAGTAAATCAAATCTTTGACTTTACATTCAAAAGAAACTTTGGATTCTTTTACGCGCGGCGGTTTCACTTTCATCGACGGAACTTCCGTAAATCCGGCTTTATGGAATTCATTAATTCCTTTGTCATATTCAGTGCTCGACAATGAAGTTTGGTGAACAATGTCATAAGAAACTGCATTAATGACACATTCACGTACCTGTTCTATATTTTCCAGCGTGTGTTTTGTCGTTGTATCCCGTACCCTTCGAGAAGGCGAAAAAACCAAAATGGGTGGGTTGGAACTGAAAACATTGAAAAAACTAAACGGACTCAGATTTACATTCCCCTCTTTGTCAACCGTGCTTACCAATGCAATCGGACGCGGCGCCACGGCATTTTGGAGATATTGAATGGATTCTGCAGGTGTAACAAGAGATGTATCGATGGTTTTTATGCTCATTTCTATGAATATTGTTCAAATTTAATTTCCGCCAAAGATAAAAAGAAATACAGCCTTAACATAATTCCCTTTTCTTTAACATGGATTTACCATTTCAATTCATCTTATGGAACAATGATTGACCTTATAAAGGTATTATTAATTTTAAAAAATTAAAGTCATGGACAAATTAGAATTAGAAGGAAAATGGAACCAGGTCAAAGGAGCATTCAAACAGAAATACGGTGAATGGTTTAATGATGATGAAGCTTTTTTAAGCGGAAAGTTTGATGAAGTAGTAGGGAAAATTCAGGAAAAATCCGGAAAAACCCGTGAACAAATCGAGCAGGAAATAAAAGATTGGAAGGACTAATCATTCTTACTTTATAAAAAATGCCCGATGATTTATCGGGCATTTTTTATGGATTGAATTTGACAATTATTATACTTTTGAGTCAGAATTAAAAAATGAAGAAGTTAACCGATGAACTTATTTTTCCCGATTATTCCGAAACTGACGAATTCGGAATCATTGCATATGGAGGAGATTTAAGTGTGGAAAGGCTTCAATTGGCTTACCGAAAAGGAATTTTTCCGTGGTTCAATGAAGACGAGCCTATACTCTGGTGGTTTCCCGATCCGCGGTTTGTTCTGTTTCCAAACGAATTGAATATTTCCAAATCCATGAAAAAAATTATTCGGGACGAAGTTTTCAGTATTACCGAAAATCAGGTGTTTGAAGAAGTCATTAAGAATTGTAGTAATATTAAAAGACCCGGACAAAAAGGAACTTGGATTACCGATGAAATGAGGACTGCCTATATCCAACTTCATAAACTGGGAATTGCAAAAAGTGTGGAAGTCTGGCAAAACGGTGAATTGGTCGGTGGATTTTACGGAATTAAAGGCAAACGGATTTTCTGTGGCGAAAGTATGTTTGCAAAGGTTTCAAATGCTTCGAAAGCCGGATTCATTTATTTCGTGCAGAAATATCAGAAAAAATATGAATTAATTGATTGTCAGGTTTATACCGAACACTTAGAAAGTTTGGGCGCAAGGGAAATTCCTGCTGAAGAATTTTTAATGTATTTGACTTAAAAATTCCTTATTTGCTTCCATGAAGAATTCTTTCTGTATTTCGTCATAAAGTATATTCCTAAAACAATTGCTGCGGTCACCAGGAGGATTTCCCAGTTGTCTATAGGAGCCTGGTATTCTTCATCATTCTCTCCCGGATCGGGGTCATTCGGGTCCGCCAGTGCAGGAAGACTGTAGATTAGAGAAAAATAAATCAATAATCCGTATTTTAATATACTTTGTTTCATCTTTATCCCTTTTTATTAATGCTGTTTCGTTGAACACAGAGTGCCGGGTCCATGGTTTTGGTGCACGATCCCAACTCCCTGCATCCAACCGTTTTCTAATTGTTGATCACCTTTTTGGTTACTAATTCTCCGCTTTCCGCCTGTGCCGTAACCACTAAGATCTGTTTGCCCAATCTGTCAGAGTCGATTTTGTAAGTTTGGGTATTCACTTCTTTGTTGCTGTGAAGAATTCTACCATGAAGATTATACACTTCTACTTTCAGGATCTTGTCCCTCTCTGATTCTACCACTATTTTGTCGTTGTCTTTGTTTTTATATATCCGTATGCCGTTTAATGAACTTGCCTGAGGGTCCGACTGCTTGCCCTTGCGGTAAACCACCTCAAAACGGTCATTGTATTCTCCCGCCCGAGATTTAAATTCATAATCCGACTGCATCAGGTTGTGGGTGATATTCTCATATTTGTCCTTCAGGTAAATCGTTACTTCGCCTTCCGTAAACAATCCGTCGAAATTCACCAGTGAAATTCTGAACTTACCGTTTGCTTCCGCTTTGAAACCCAGCGGTACTATGTCTGATGGATGAAACGGAAGCGGCCTGCCCTGTATCGTATATTTCTCTTCATTGATAACATTATACAACGCACTGCCGTTGTAACCGAACTGATCTCCTTCTATCCCGGTATCTACGCCCATGGTCGCTCCCGGCATATAACTTACCAGCATTTGATTGTAGTCATTGTCTCCTGCGCTGAGCTTTAACCAGAACCGGTGCTTTTCCGCAGGGTTACGGAAGAAGGAGCCTGCGTTGCCAACTCTCATCTCATTGGTGAAATTCACAGAAGTACCCGAGGTTTTCACAATGAGCCCCTGACCTGTTGTGATGCTGTTGCCTTCATATTCAAACGGCACGAATCCCGCTATGCTGTAGGTCACATATTTTGTGCCCGTGTATTCCCATTGCTGGGTGCTTTCGTTAAAGATCCTTTCCGGGTTATTCCAGAAATAAAGAGTGCCTAATCCCGGGTTGAGGCTCAGAAACAATGACGGATCTATGTTCGACGGGTATGGGTTACCCACCGAGGTATAGCTGCCCGGATACGTAGCAACACTTATACTTCCGTTGAAGGGTTCTCCAACAAATTTACCCGGATAGGCCGTGGGCTGGTTGCCGTGTTGAAGGTTCCAGTTGTTTGGTGCGCGGAACAAATACCCTTTGCCGCTCACAAAGTCCGTATCGGGTGCTG
>CAZKOC010000200.1:0-4366 GCA_964554275.1 uncultured Weeksellaceae bacterium | reverse complement strand
TTGGATGAGCGGAGAGAAGAAAGAAATAACCTGGAAATTAATTTTAAAAGTAGGACGGAATACTAATAATTAAGTGTTAATTCTCGAAAAGATTAAAAAAATAGAAAAATGAAAGTAGTTTTTATGGGAACGCCGGAATTTTCGGCAATATGTTTAGAAAGGATTTTGGAAAGCCAGCACGAGGTTGTCGGTGTGGTTTCTGTTCCTGACAAACCCGCCGGAAGAGGACAAAAACTTTCACAATCCGCAGTTTCAAAATTGGCAATAGAAAGTAATCTGATTTTACTCCAACCTGAAAAACTGAAAAATCCTGAATTTGTACAATCACTAAAGGGACTGAACGCTGATGTTTTTGTAGTGGTGGCTTTCCGTATGCTTCCCAAGGAAGTTTGGCAGATACCATCGAAAGGAACATTTAACTTGCACGCATCTCTATTACCGGATTACCGTGGTGCAGCACCTATCAACTGGGCGATTATCAACGGAGAAACTATATCGGGTGTAACGACTTTTCTGATTGACGAAAAAATTGATACAGGAAATATATTGCTAAGCAATAAAGTGCAAATTCTTCCTGAAGATAATGCCGGGACTTTACATGATAAACTTGCCGAAACCGGAAAAGAATTAATTATAAAAACACTTGACGGTTTGGAAAAAGGAACAATTATACCTAAATCCCAGCCTGAAGTTTCTGAAATAAAATCCGCATCCAAAATTTTTCGTGAAGATTGTAAAATTAATTGGAGTGAGAACCTGGAAAAAATCCATAATAAAATCCGCGGATTGAGTCCTTATCCGGCTGCCTGGTCTTCGGTACAAATGGGCGGAGAGAAAAAACAAATCAAGATTTATAAAGGGCACTTTGAATATGGAGAAATAAACCCGGAAAGGATCAACCAAGTTGAATTTGAAAAAGGAAAAATTAAAATTACACACAAAGAAGGGTTCTATTTCATTGAAGAACTACAACCGGAAGGAAAACGCAGGATGAACGCACAAGATTTCATCAATGGTTTAAATGATAAAAATGGTTTCCAAATTATTTAAAATTGCTTTAAAACAAGCAAAAACACCGTTGGTTATTAACAAATGACATGGATTTTTCAACAAATTAGTTAATTTTTTTCTCTAAAAGTTGCGTGAATAGTGGATTCCGTTATATTTGTGCAACGTAAAATCATTAAAAATCTTTAGATTATGAACAAATCAGAATTAATCGACGCAATGGCGGCAGATGCAGGGATATCAAAAGCAGCTGCAAAAAAAGCATTGGATTCATTTACAGACAATGTAACTAAAACATTGAAAAAAGGAGACAAAATTTCTTTGGTAGGTTTCGGAACTTTCTCAACTTCTAAAAGAAGTGCAAGAAACGGGATCAATCCTCAGACTAAAAAAACCATCAAAATTGCAGCTAAAACAGTTGCTAAATTCAAAGCAGGTTCTGACTTATCAGCTGCTGTTGACGGTAAGAAAAAATAATCAACCTTGTTTGATTGAAAATCAAAACCCTTTCGGATCCCGAAAGGGTTTTTTATATATAAAATATTCAGGATTTTGTCATTTCGACGAAAGAGGAATCTCTTTGCTAACTCTCATTGAAAATTTACATTTTAAGGAGCAAGCCTCTCTATTATCCAATTATCATTTTCTGAACGATACCTGAGCCGGTCATGCAGCCTGCTTGGACGCCCTTGCCAAAATTCAAATTCAACAGGCTTTACCAAATAGCCACCCCAATTTTCAGGCCTGGGTACAATTTTCCCTTCATATTGCTTTTGCAGTTCAGATGCTTTCTCATCTAGGTCCTCTTGTAAACCAATTACAGAGCTTTGCGCAGAAACCATAGCGCCAATCTGACTTTCGAACGGGCGTTTTTGGAAATATTCGTCTGACATTTCAGCCGGAACCTTTCTTGCGGTTCCCTTTACGATGATTTGTTGTTCGAGCCCGGGCCAAAAGAAGGAAAGACAAACTTTAGGGTAGAATTCGATAGCATTTCCTTTCTGACTGTCGTAGTTTGTATAAAATACAAATCCTTCCAAATTAAATTCTTTCAATAAAACGACTCTTGTACGGGGAAAATTATCATGACCGACGGTGGCCAGGCTCATCGCGTTGGGTTCGTCTATTTTAGAGGAGGCAACAGCATTTTCATACCAGGATTTAAACAAATCATAAGGGTTTTTGGAAACTGTTTCGAAATCAATAAAATCTTTGGAATAATTTTTTCTTTTGTCGCTAAGGTCTTGTTTCATATGAATTTTTTTTTATCTTTATCAAACAGACAGGTTTAATTTAATTCAAACTTAGTGCAAATAAAAACGATAACAAAGGGGAATATTCTGATTGCGCAGCCTGTGCTAAATGACTTCACGTTCAATCGCTCAGTGGTTTTGATTACAGACCACAATGAATTTGGCTCTGTTGGATTCATCCTCAATAAACCTCTCAATCATTCCGTAAATACATATGTTTCCGAATTGGAATCTGATTTTCCGGTGTATGAAGGAGGGCCGGTAGAAACTCAGAATTTGTACTATTTGCACAAACGTCCGGACCTGATACTCAATAGTGAACCGATTTCACAGGGACTTTACTGGTCAGGAGAATATGATGATGTGAAAAAAGCCATCAACAATGGGCTGATAGAAGAGAATGAAATCCGTTTTTACCTGGGTTACAGTGGCTGGGGCGAAAATCAGCTACAAACTGAAATTGAGGACAACGCCTGGATTGTTGTAGAGGATGATTTGGATATTTTTCAGGATTGGGACAATAACCTTTGGAAGCTCCAGATGAAAAAGCTGGGAGGTGAACACCTTATCTGGCTCAATACACCTGCTGATCCTACGATGAATTAAACTTAATCCGAATTTGTCATTCTGAAGTGTAACGGATTGAAGAATCTGTAAATTAGATATTTCCTATGTCGTAATGACAATGGAGTCCAAAATTTCAAAAATCTTTCCTATTAATCCTGTGTTATATTCCTTTTTCCGGTTTTGATGGATGGATAAAATTCCTTCACTTTCTATACAGATGAAAAGTTCATCTGTTTTTTGTAATTCAAACGGGAAGATCTCCGTTTCTTTCAATTCAAATTCATGGCTTTTTTCAATCAGTTTGCATAAATGATTTCTCAATACACTTCTGATTCCTCCTTCGGAAATTTTAGGAGTTTTTATTATGTTTCCCTGGATCAGAAACGGGCTTCCCAACACGGTTCTGGCAATACGTTTGTCCGGATTAAGTAAAACCAAGTCTGTATATTCATTTTCTTGCATATAAGCCAGCGCAACTATTTCTTCCGGTTTATGAGAGCGTATTTGCGTAAAAAACGTCGGGTTTACAGAATAATCCTTGAAAATCTCAATTTCAGAGAGTTCATTGTTCCAAATATAATTGGGCTTATCTAAAATCTTTTCAATTTTGATGAGGAATGAGATTCCTGATTGGGTTAAATTTTTTTCTGGATCAGGGTTTCGGAAAACAATTATTTCAATTTTAGCATTTTGGATTTGATTGGCTTCGGCAGTTTTTAAAATTTCATTTTCGAGGAATTCGGGAGTAAATTCCAAAGGGATTTTCATTCGGAAAATCCTTATGGAAGCCATCAGGTTAAAGTAATGCTCCTCCCAAAGCAGAATTTTTCTATCTGAAATTTTAACGATTTCCGTAATAAAATCGCCGTATAAAAACCCGCGATTGTCAATTTTTAAAATCGAATCGGAATTATTCTGTAAAATACCATTCAGGTTAAATTTCACAACTGGATTTAAAAGTTTTATGAACCTAAAATTTTCTTGAGGTCTTCAATTTGACTTTCCCAAAGTAATTTGGCCTGATCAGACTCGTCAGGTTCGGCAAAATCCGTGATCATCAGAGAAACGTCGCCCGTCAAATCATCTTCCACGATGTTCAATTCGAAGAAATATTTGGTGTCTTCATCATTTTCCCATTGAAAACGCACATAGGAATCCTGCTTACTTTTCATCAAAGAGGCAGATTCTTCATCGTTGTCCCAAATGAAAGTATATTTTTCTCCCCGGGAATTTACGTTGTCTGCAAACCATTCAGACAGTCCGGACGGGTTTGATAAATAATTGTATAGCAATGATGGAGATGCATTTATAACAAATTCCAACTGAAATTTCTCTTTCGTCATTTTTCATTTTAATTGGGTTGCAATATATAAAATCCACCTTATCTGCCAAACATTTTTTCGATAAGTTTTGATGATTTCTAATAAGATTCTATATTTGCACTCCATTTGAACGAGGCGAGGTAGCTCAGCTGGTTAGAGCGTCGGATTCATAACCCGGAGGTCGGGGGATCGTGCCCCCCTCTCGCTACAAGAAAA
>CAZKOC010000199.1:2912-4369 GCA_964554275.1 uncultured Weeksellaceae bacterium | reverse complement strand
TCAGGATGTGCGATGCTGATGAGCAATTTTGATCGTTGTTCCAGGTTTTTACCATAGAGGTTTACAACACCATATTCTGTCACGATGTAATGCGCATGCCCTCTCGTGGTTACGACTCCTGCGCCCTGTTTAAGAAAAGGAGTAATGCGGGAAACGCCCTTGTTGGTAACAGATGGAATGGCGATAATGGGTTTCCCTCCTTCCGACAAAGCCGCCCCGCGCATAAAATCCATTTGCCCGCCGATTCCGGAATATTGATATATCCCAATTGAGTCAGAACAAATCTGTCCGGTCAGATCCACTTCCAGCGCGCTATTAATTGCAACAACTTTCGGATTCTGGCGGATTGTTCCCGAATCATTTACATATGACACATTCATAAACGACATGCTCGGATTGTCATTTACAAAATCATACACTTTTTTGGTTCCTGCCACAAAAGAAGTAACCGTTTTCCCTCGCAGCACTTTTTTCTTTTCGTTGTTTATGGCTCCGGATTCAATCAGTGGAACAATTCCATCCGAGAACATTTCGGTATGAACTCCCAAATCTTTGTGATTCCCCAAACAACTCAAAACCGCATCAGGTATAGCTCCGATTCCGGCTTGGAGTGTAGAACCGTCTTCAATCAGTCCGGCAACATTTTCTCCTATTTTTTGGATGGTATCGTTGATTTTGCTTCCATAATCTACTGCGGGTAATTCCGTTTCGTGCCAAACCATCACATCAAATTTTGAACTGTGGATAGGCGAATCACCCAATGTTCTCGGCATCTTAGGATTAACTTGTGCAATGACCGTTTTTGCTGTACGCACTGCCGACCAGGCGGCATCCACTGAAGTTCCCAAACTACAAAAGCCATGGCTGTCGGGTGGGGATACCTGCACGATTGCCACATCAAGCGGAAGATATCCATTGGTAAATAAAAGCGGGATTTCACTCAGGAAAATTGGTACATAACGTCCGCGGGAACTGTTTGCCCATTCTCTGATATTGGCGGAAACAAATAACGAATTCAGATAAAAGCTATCCATCACTCCGGGTTGCCTCCAGTCAATGTCTCCAAACATACTGATGGATACCAGCTCTACATTATTGATTTCATCTTTTCTCTGCAATAGGGCATTCACAAGGTAAATAGGCGTTGCCGCACTTCCGTGAAGAAACACCCGGTTGCCGCTTTTAACCATTTTTACGGCCTCTTCTGCTGATATATATGTTGTGTTTTCCATAATCTTTGTTTCAAAATTATAAAGACTAATTAACTTGTTAAAATTAAATGATGAATCTCATTAAAACTCGTAAATTTGCACCTCTAAAAATTTTATTAAAATGATCAACATTACACTTCCGGACGGGAGCATCAGGCAATACGAAAGCGGAGTTACTCCGATGGACATTGCGCTGAGCATTAGCGAAGGATTGGCAAGGAATGTCATATCCGCAGTCGTAAACGG
>CAZKOC010000199.1:0-2812 GCA_964554275.1 uncultured Weeksellaceae bacterium | reverse complement strand
GATGCTTTGAAGGAATATGCAAACAATGAATACAAAACAGAATTGATTGAAAATCTAAATGATGGTGAAATCACATTCTGTTCGCACGATAATTTTACCGATTTATGTCGCGGAGGCCATATTCCAAATACAGGATTTGTAAAAGCGGTTAAAATTTTGAATGCAGCAGGAGCTTATTGGCGCGGTGATGAAAAAAACAAACAATTGGTTCGTGTTTATGGAATTTCTTTTCCTAAACAGAAAGACCTGACAGATTATCTGAATTTATTGGAAGAAGCCAAAAAGAGAGATCACAGAAAATTAGGGAAGGAATTAGGATTTTTTACATTTTCTGAAAAGGTTGGACAAGGATTACCGCTTTGGCTGCCAAAAGGAGCTGCTTTGAGAAGAAAGCTGGAAAATTTCCTGATGAAGGCCCAGCAAAAAGCCGGATATGAAATGGTGATTACACCGCACATTGGCTCAAAAGAATTGTACGTAACTTCAGGTCACTATGCAAAGTATGGACAAGACAGTTTCCAGCCCATTCATACACCAAATGAAGGAGAAGAATTCTTGTTAAAACCGATGAATTGCCCTCACCATTGCGAAATATATAAGTCTTCACAATGGTCGTATCGCGATTTACCGAAACGCTATGCGGAATTCGGAACGGTTTATCGTTACGAACAAAGTGGAGAATTACACGGGCTGACTCGTGTCCGCGGTTTTACGCAGGATGATGCGCACCTTTTCTGTACGCCGGATCAATTATTGGATGAATTCAAAAATGTGATTGATTTGGTGCTTTATGTTTTTAGCTCACTTGGATTTGAAGATTTCGTGACACAGGTTTCATTACGCGACCCTGACAACAAAGACAAATATATCGGAAGTGATGAAAACTGGGAAAAAGCAGAGAGTGCAATTATCCAAGCTGCAGAAGAAAAAGGTTTAAAAACAGTTGTAGAATACGGAGAAGCAGCATTTTACGGACCGAAATTAGATTTCATGGTAAAAGATGCTTTGGGAAGGAAATGGCAGTTGGGGACCATCCAGGTTGACTATAATTTGCCGGAACGATTTGAATTGTCGTATATTGGTGCAGATAATCAAGCGCATACGCCGGTGATGATTCACCGGGCTCCGTTTGGTTCTATGGAAAGATTCGTAGCAATTTTACTGGAACACACTGCAGGAAACTTCCCGTTATGGTTGGCTCCGGAATTATTTATCATCCTGCCAATCAGCGAGAAATATCAAGAATATGGAGAAAAAGTTTCTAAATTCTTAGAAAATTCCGATATTCGCGGGCTAATTGACAATCGCAACGAAAAAACGGGCAAAAAAATCCGTGATGCTGAGTTGAAGAAAATCCCTTACATGCTGATTGTGGGAGAGAAAGAAGCCGAAAATGGTACGGTTTCTGTAAGGAAGCACGGCGAAGGAGACTTGGGAGAAATGACCATGGAGGAATTTAAAGATAAGATTGTCAAGGAAATAGAAGTTAATTAAAAATTATATAAACTATCGCAATTAGAAGAAAAGGTGGCGGACGTGGTCCGGCACGTGTGATCAAAGAAGATCAGCATAAGATTAATCAAAAAATAACCGTACCCGAGGTAAGGGTAGTGGGTGAAGGTATTGAGCCGGGAATTTATCCTACCTCTAAAGCTTTGCAAATTGCAGAAGACGCAGGATTGGATTTGGTAATGATTACCGAAAAAGCCGTTCCGCCGGTTTGTAGAGTCGTGGATTATAAAAAATTCCTCTACGAGCAAAAGAAGAAAGAAAAAGAACTGAAGGCGAAACAACAAAAAGTAGTCATCAAAGAGATTCGTTTCGGGCCTCAGACCGATGACCACGATTATGAATTCAAAAAGCGGCATGCGCGCAGCTTTTTGGAGGAAGGTTCAAAGCTGAAAGCTTATGTTTTCTTCAAAGGCCGTTCGATAATTTTTAAAGACCAGGGAGAGATTTTATTGCTGAAATTGGCACAGGAACTGGAGGACATAGGAAAAGTGGAGCAGCTTCCGAAATTGGAAGGAAAGAGAATGATCATGATGATGGCTCCGAAAAAATAAGCGGAATTCGAAATTCGAATTTCGTATAAGAGAAACAAACGTTTATAAAAACATACAATTATGCCAAAATTAAAAACAAAGTCAGGCGCAAAGAAGCGTTTTAAACTTACCGGAACGGGTAAGATTAAAAGAAAACACGCTTACAAGAGCCACATCCTTACAAAAAAGGAAACCAAACAAAAACGTAATTTGACTCATACTGCATTGGTACACAAAGCAGATGAAAAGAACGTAAAATTACAATTGAGATTGATTTAATCTTTCTCAGGTTTATTAATTCAAAGTATTAACCCTGTGTCGGAGCAACTAAGAGGCATTTAATGCCCGCCCGCCGCAAAAAAATTAAAAATTATGCCAAGATCAGTAAATTCAGTAGCGTCTCGTGCGCGTAGAAAAAAGTTGATGAAGTTAGCCAAAGGTTACTTCGGACGCAGAAAAAATGTATGGACTGTAGCTAAAAACGCAGTCGAAAAAGGATTGGTTTATGCTTACCGTGACCGTCGTCAGAAAAAGAGAAATTTCCGTGCTTTGTGGATTCAGAGAATCAACGCAGGCGCGAGACTTCACGGAATGTCTTATTCACAATTTATGGGTGCTTCCAAAAAAGCCGGAATCGAATTGAACCGCAAGGTTCTTGCAGATTTGGCCATGAACCACCCGGAAGCTTTCAAAGCAATTGTAGAAAAAGTAAAATAAATTTAATCCCATAAACGTTTGTTAATCCCGCCCGAAAGAGCGGGATTTTTTAT
>CAZKOC010000198.1:0-4400 GCA_964554275.1 uncultured Weeksellaceae bacterium | reverse complement strand
ATTGCCATTCATGCAGATAAAGAATTCAATTTGAAAATTCTTCAGTATTTGTATGATGAAGAGGAATTAGGCTTCAGATTCATGACCGATTTGACGGCGATTCATTATCCTAATCAAATAGGTGAAGAGTTGATTGTAACTTATCTGCTTTATAACATGCAGAAAAACTTTCATGTAAGATTGAAATTCGCTCTTGATATCAATGAGCCCAACATTTATACCGCTTCAAAATTATTCGACACAGCCAATTGGCTCGAGAGGGAATGTTATGATTTTTATGGGGTAAATTTCATCGGGCATCCGAATTTGATTCGTGTGATGAATGTGGATGAAATGGATTATTTCCCGATGAGAAAAGAATTCCCGTTGGAAGACCAAACCCGTAAAGATAAAGACGATGAAATGTTTGGGCGAGGAGGTCATTTTAATTACGGAAAGTTTACAGTATAATTTTTAGAAGAGAGAAAATGCAGGAAGTAAATCAAAATATAAAATTACCGAAAGAATCGCTGGAGAAAACCACTTCAACGCTGAATCTCGGCCCCACACACCCGGCAACGCACGGCGTTTTCCAGAATATCCTGGAAATGGATGGCGAGCGCATCATCAAAGCGACGCCGACCGTAGGATATATACATCGTGCATTTGAAAAAATTGCCGAAAGAAAACCGCTTTATCAGGTAACCCCATTGACCGACAGGTTAAACTATTGTTCAGCACCTATCAACAATATAGGTTGGCATTTAACTGTAGAAAAATTCGTAGGGATTGAAGTTCCGGCAAGAGCCAGCTACTTGAGAGTAATCATCATGGAATTGGCCAGAATCGCCGATCACTTGATTTGTAATTCGATTTTGGGTGTGGATACCGGAGCCTTTACAGGGTTTCTTTATGTATTCCGCTACCGTGAATTGATTTATGAAATATATGAAGAAATCTGCGGAAGCAGATTAACAACCAACATAGGCAGAATTGGTGGTTTCGAAAGAGATTTCAGTGATGCTGCCTGGAATAAAATCAATATCTTTTTGGAAGAATATCCAAAAGCATTAAAAGAATTCGAAGATTTATTCAACCGAAACAGGATCTTCATCGAACGTACCCAGGGAGTTGGCGGAATCAGTGCTGAAAGAGCATTATCTTATGGATTTACCGGTCCCAATTTACGTGCTGCCGGAGTAGATTACGACGTTAGGGTTCAAAAACCCTATTGCCGATACGAAGAATTCGATTTCAAAGTTCCGGTTGGAACCACAGGCGACTGCTATGACCGTTACCTTGTAAGAAGTGAAGAAATGTGGCAAAGCATCGACTTGATCAAACAGGCCATTCAGAAAATAAATGATTTGACGGGAGAAGAAGCAACCAAATACCATGCAGATGCTCCGGACTTCTATCTTCCGTTGAAAAAAGATGTTTATACCAAAATGGAAGCTTTGATTTACCATTTCAAAATCATCATGGGAGAAGTTGACATTCCCGCCGGAGAAATTTACAATGCAGTAGAAGGTGCAAACGGTGAATTAGGATATTATTTCATCAGTGATGGCGGACGCGCTGCCTACAGATTGCATTTCAGGCGACCATGCTTTATTTATTATCAGGCATTTCCTGAATTGGTGGAAGGTTCTATGTTGAGTGATGCCATTTTGACCATGAGCAGTTTAAATTTAATTGCAGGAGAATTAGACGGATAAATTTATGGATATGCAAACGACAGTTCAGTTTTCGGAAGAAGCAAATAAAAAGATACAGGAAATCATCACCCGTTATCCTGAAGGAAAACATAAAAGTGCTTTGATTCCAATTTTGCATATTGCACAGGAAGAATCAAACGGCTGGTTAGATGTTCCCGTATTAGATCATGTGGCGGAATTTTTAAACATTCTTCCCGTAGAGGTTTACGAAGTAGCTTCATTTTACTCTATGTTTAATTTGAATCCGGTCGGGAAATTTGTTTTGGAAGTTTGCCAGACAGGGCCTTGTATGTTGAGTGGTTCGGACGAAATTATCAATCATATCAAACAAAAATTAAATATAAAAGCAGGCGAAACTACGACAGACGGATTATTTACCCTGAAACCAGTAGAATGTTTGGGTGCCTGCGGATATGCTCCTATGATGCAGTTAGGCAAAACGTACAGAGAGCATTTGACGATTGAAAAAGTGGATGAGTTGTTGGAAGAATTGAAAAAACTCGCTTAAATGGGAGAAACAAGATTATTATTAAAACACGCCAATGTGCCCGGAATTCGTTATTACGATGCGTACAGGGAACATGATGGATATAAATCGGTAGAGAAAGCATTTACCATGACACCGGAACAAATTTTGGAAGAAGTCAAAACTTCCGGATTACGTGGTCGTGGCGGAGCTGGTTTCCCTACCGGAATGAAATGGAGTTTTCTTGCAAAGCCGGAAGGCGTTCCACGTCACTTGGTGGTGAATGCCGACGAATCAGAACCCGGAACTTTCAAAGACCGTTACCTGATGGAATTCATTCCGCATTTGCTGATTGAAGGTATGATCGTTTCCTCTTATTGTTTGGGAAGTAATGCATCATATATTTATATCCGTGGCGAATATGCATGGATTGCAGAAATTTTGGAAGAAGCTATCGCTGAAGCAAAAGCGAACGGATGGCTCGGAAAAGACATCAAAGGAAGCGGATTTGA
The DNA here is from genome assembly GCA_964554275.1 of uncultured Weeksellaceae bacterium. Taxonomy (GTDB): domain Bacteria; phylum Bacteroidota; class Bacteroidia; order Flavobacteriales; family Weeksellaceae; genus Moheibacter. Next base: position 1,725 of record CAZKOC010000198.1, on the reverse strand, counting down.
TTGTGAAATTTATGTTCAGCGTGGAGCCGGAGCTTACATTTGTGGGGAAGAAACCGCATTGTTGGAAAGCCTAGAGGGTAAACGCGGAAACCCGAGAATCAAACCTCCGTTCCCTGCCGTAAAAGGGCTGTGGGGAAGGCCAACGGTTGTAAACAATGTTGAAACAATTGCTGCCGTAGTTCCGATTACGATGATGACCGGAGCAGAATATGCCAAAATTGGTGTAGGACGTTCTACGGGAACGAAATTGATTTCTGCCTGTGGAAACATAAATAAACCGGGCGTTTATGAAATCGACATGACGCAGACCGTAGAAGAATTTATTTATTCAGACGAATTCTGCGGTGGAATTACAAATGGAAAAAGATTAAAAGCCTGCATTCCGGGCGGAAGCTCCGTTCCGATTCTTCCTGCCAATTTATTATTGACAACCGCAAACGGCGAACCTCGTCTGATGAATTACGAAAGTTTAGCCGATGGCGGATTCGCTACCGGAACTATGATGGGTTCCGGAGGATTCATTGTTTTAGACGAAGATCAGGATGTGGTTTACCACACTTATACATTGGCTAGATTTTATCGCCACGAAAGCTGCGGACAATGTTCGCCTTGTCGTGAAGGAACCGGATGGATGGAAAAAATCCTGAAACGAATTGACGAAGGAAACGGAAAAATGTCTGACATCGATTTGTTGTGGGACATCCAGAGAAAGATAGAAGGGAATACGATTTGCCCATTGGGCGATGCGGCAGCCTGGCCAGTTGCAGCAGCTATCAGACATTTCAGAGATGAATTCGAATGGCACGTACTAAATCCGGAAGAGTGTTTAACAAGAAATTACGGATTGGCACATTATGCCGATCCATTAGAGATAAAAGAACAGGCAAATTAATTGACTATGTCAGAACAAACGCCATTAATGAAAGTAACCATAGACGGACGCTTGATCGAAGTTCCGGCAGGAACAACCATACTTCAAGCTGCTCGTATGATAGGTAAAGAAGTTGCGCCGCCGGCTATGTGCTACTATGGAAAATTGGAAGATACCGGAGGAAACTGCCGTACTTGTATGGTGGAAGTGACCAAAGGAAGTGATGCCGACCCAAGACCGATGCCTAAATTGGTAGCATCTTGTCGCACAACCGTAATGGATGGAATGATCGTAGGAAACAAAACTTCCGAACGGGCTGTAGATGCGAGAGAGGGCGTAGTTGAATTTTTATTGATCAACCACCCTCTGGATTGCCCGGTTTGTGACCAGGCGGGAGAATGTAAATTGCAGGATTTGAGTTATGAGCACGGAGTAGAAGAAACCCGTTACGAATTCAAAAGAAGAACATTTGAACCTGAAGATATAGGGCCTAAGATTCAGTTACACATGAACCGTTGTATTTTGTGCTACCGTTGTGTCAAAACGGCCGAACAAATTACAGGCTGTCGTGAACATGGTGTGATGCACCGTGGAGACCATGCGGAAATTTCGACTTATTTGCAAAAATCATTGGACAACGAATTCATCGGAAATGTGATCGATGTCTGTCCGGTGGGAGCTTTAACCGATAAAACTTTCCGCTTCAAAAACCGTGTTTGGTTTCTGAATCCGGTCGATGCGCACAGAGATTGTCCGACTTGTAGCGGTAAAGTCCAATTATGGTTCAGAGGAGATGAGGTTTTCCGTGTAACTGCAAGAAAAAATGAATGGAATGAAGTTGAGGACTGGATTTG
>CAZKOC010000197.1:0-4411 GCA_964554275.1 uncultured Weeksellaceae bacterium | reverse complement strand
TGTTGTAGATAAAACTTAAATCTTCGGGATTATTGACAAAATCCAGATTATCTACATCTATGATGAGCAGTTTTCCTTCTTTGTAAGATTTAACCCATTCCTCATATCTGTCATTCAAACGACTCAGGTATTCAATGCTTATGGAACTTTCATACTCACGCCCTCTTAATTGTATCTGTTTAACCAGAGTAGGGATGGACGCCCGTAAATAAATCAACAAATCGGGTGCCTGTACAAAAGAATTCATCAGGTTAAAAACCGTCAGATAATTCTCATAATCACGCGTCATCAACAGACCCATATCGTGCAGGTTACTTGCGAAAATATGAGCGTCTTCGTGAATTGTCCGGTCTTGTATTATATTTTCGCCGCTTTCCCGAATCTGTTTGATTTGTTCGAAACGACTTCCCAAAAAATAAATCTGAAGGTTAAATGCCCATTGCTCCATATTGTTATAGAAATCATCGAGATACGGATTTTGGTCGACATCCTCAAATTGAGCTTTCCAATGAAAGTTTTTTGCCAGTAATCTGGTAAGGGTGGTTTTTCCGGCACCAATGTTTCCCGCTATGGCTACATGCATTTTTTATGATTTGATTTGAGAATCGTAAATATAAACAACCTTATCGTCTAACACAAAAAGATGACGGCTATTTGTTGAAAAATAATCTACGGATACATTTAATTTAACTTCCGAAGTCTCTTTGGAGCGGAGATTCATTCTGTAAAGCTGTTTTTCTCTGTTGTAATAAATGAATTCATCACCGATTTCAATTTGGTTGAATTCCTGAAACGGAATAACCTCTTTTAAATTGGCAAATTCATCAAAAACCAGGATTTTATTTGTACCAATTAAGTAAATTTTATCTCTTTTATAAAACAAATCAGAATAAAATTCATCTCCTGTTTTTTCGCTCAAAATGACGGATTGTCTAAACACTTTATTTTCCTGATAATTCCAAAGGATTAACCTCTGTAAAACAGGGTCATATCCCCACAAATAATTATTGTCCACCAAAGCAACCAATGTAGGGGAGAAGTTGTTTTCGATAGGAAAACGTATTGCATCCTGAAATAAATTCAACTGATTATCCAAAATCAACAGGCTAAACAAGGAAGACTTTACGGTTATCTGCAAAACGTTTTGTGTATTGAGATTCTCTAATGCAGATTGATTGGAAAATGATTTTTTGATTCCTGTTCTGAAATCAATTTTATTCAACTCAGAAAAATTCCTTATGTAATAAATATTGTTGAAATCGTCCACCGAAAAATCCGAAATGGTATCTTGAGTTTCTAGAATTAAAGAGTCTTTGAAGGTAAAATCCTGAGCAGATAATATCTGAAAACAGCAAAAGATAAATAAAGTATGTATGGATTTTTTCAATTCAAGATAGATTTAATCAAATATACGATTATCATAAAAACAAAAAAGACCAATCTGTTTGATTAGTCTTTTTCTGTGACCGCGGAGGGATTCGAACCCCCAACCCTCAGAGCCGAAATCTGATATTCTATCCAGTTGAACTACGCAGCCTCGGGGTGCAAAAGTAATTAAATTTAGAAATTAATCATACACAAATTACTCAGTAAAATGAACATTATTTTCAGAGGCTATGCGTTCAAAATCTTTTTCCATTCCTATCTCTTTCATAATGTCATGAATTGTGGTCATGATTAATAGAGTATCGTTACTATAACCAGAATTTGAACTTAAATATATTCTATGGGCTATAGCTATATTTTTTATAGCGGTATCGAAATCATTTAGCATCACACTGTTCTTTCCAAGTCCATAGTAACCTTCAGCTTCGTCAGGGTAGTATTGAATCAATTTTTTATAATATTCGTTCGATTTTTCATAATCCTCCATTAAAGAATAAACAACACCAATGTTCATTAGAGCAAAATCACCTTCAGGAAATATTTCTAATGATTTATTGTAATATTTTATTGCATTTTCATAATCATTGATTCTTCTATAACTTATAGCTAAATCATCTAAGGTTAATACATTGGTTTTGTCACTCTCTAGAGACATTAGTAAACCTTCAATAGCTAATTCATATTTTTCTGCTTTCATAAAATCTTTAGCGATTATATAGAAATTACGTGCATTTTCATTTTCCGAATATTGATAAAATTCCTCTTTCTTTGCTTCCAAGCTACCAATCTTGCTTAAATTACAAGTTTCTTTTACTTGAAAGTCTATGTCCTTTAAAACTGCTTGAATTCCTTCAACAGTACCTATTAATTTTTTTATTTCGGGATATTCTTCTTCAAACATTTGACTGGCAAATGATGATGATAAACAGTTAATATATTCATCATTACTTACCTCATTTAATTTCTTCAAACAATCACAAGCTTTAAAAGCGGCTTTTTCATAAAAAGTTTGCGAAAATCCTGTTAAATATAGAAATAGAAGTATAAGAGAAAATAGATTTTTCATGGTATAACTTTACAATCCTAAAACTTTCACGCCCTGTTCAAAAATGATGTCATCCGGTATTTTTGCCGCTTTGAGTTTGTCCAGATCTTTCTGTAATTCCGGTGATATGTGCCCTTTCTCCTCAGTAAGTTTTTTTACACCTTCATAATCTCCATTTCCCTGTAAAGTCAAAATCAGTTCAGAAAGACCATTCATGGCTTTTTCCATATTTCCGAAATTCACTTTATAGGTTCCTTTTTCTGTACGTTCAAATGCACCATTTTCCTGAAAATAATTGAAACAAATCATGTTGGCGGATCCATGAGCACTTTCTCCAAATCGTACCGAACGGAAAATTCCTGCAAGGAAAGTCACGTAAAAATCTTTATTATCTCCCTGAATTTCACCTTTTTTATGCAATTGGTTGACCATATACAATCCCAAAATATCTGCCTTCCCTTCTTCCAAATGCGAATTTTGTTCTTTCAAAGCATCACGAACCGTTCCTTTTCCATTAATCGTATTTTTGATTCCCAGTCCGTGTGCTACTTCATGGAACATTACATTGGAAAAGAACGCATCAAAAGTTACGTGCTTTCTTTGAGAGTCATCAATTAGAATGTCTGCAATCGGTACCATTATTTTATCGAATTTGGCACGCATGGTATTTTTCAGCTGTAACCTGCGTGTACCTTTTTTGAGTTGAACTCTTTCATCATTTGGCAAATTGATGGCAATTGTTTTGCCGCCGGCATTACAATCCCCGGCATAATAAACCACATCATAAGCATTCAAATCCGAATCAGTACCCGGAGATTCTGTCTTGTATTTATCATCTACAGGTAAATTAGATTGAAGTTCAGGCAGGAATGAAGCATATTTTTCTAATTTTTTGGACCAATCCATATCTTTAATTAAAACATATGCGGAATGTGCAGTTTTATACGCGAAAAGTTCATCTTCATAATTTTCAATCGGACCGATCACCAAATCCAACCGGTTTGTTTTCATATCCATCCAGGCAATATCACTGTCGAAATAATTATCGGACTCCAAAGCATTAGCGCGGAGATTCAAATATTTTTTCAACCCGGCATCATCCGCAAAAGAGGCGGCTCTTCTCAATAGGTCAGCTGCTTTTCTTACCTGTGATTTGAAATGTTCATGGTAAGGAATGGTATATAATTTACCTTTCTCATCTCTTCTGACCATAGTATAAGGATTTTTCCCTTCCGGTAAATTGGCTTTTTCAAATTCCTCTACAGAGATATCCGCCGGATAGAAATTCGCGCCTTTCGGTTTTTCTCCAAATCCTGAGACGAAAGGAAGATTGCCGTTTAATCTATCCCAAGGACCATAATTGATAATTGTATAGTTTTTAAGATTTTCCGGTACTTTGGTTAACAATTCATTTTTATCGCCATAGGCTTCGTACCAGAAAAGTTCATCCATAATTTCTGAAGCCTGTATGAAAAGCATCAGCATGGCTTTTTCTTTTTCGGTAAGATGAGAAATGTCTGCATCCAGCCTTACTTTTGCATACAATTTCAACGAATCGCTTGCAGGACTTTCTACCAAATCTTCTGTGATGGTATCTTGTTGTTTTTCAGACTTACAGTTGACAAATACAAGAAACACTATTGTTATGATGATTGGAATGATTGTTCTTTTCATGGATGATTTATTTTGAATGTATCCAAAAGTACAAAAAAATAGAATGAAAAAGAAGCTGTGCCGTATGGCGCAACTCCTTTTCTAACACACATGAAGACAATTTTTATACGGCAAAGTTAGGAAGTGCCGACAAACTGTAAGTTAGATAAACATTAAGAAAGTTGAGAAAAGCATGATATATAACATAAAAAAAGCCCTTGAATTTCAAGGGCTTTGGAGTGGGTGAATGACCGGGTTCGAACCGGCGACCTCCGGAACCACAATCCGGCGCTCTAACCAACTGAGCTACAATCACCATTTTTCAAT
>CAZKOC010000196.1:0-4417 GCA_964554275.1 uncultured Weeksellaceae bacterium | reverse complement strand
TTAAATCTTTGATTTCTTCGCGGTAATGTTTGTCAAATTCCACATAATATTTCCCAACCAAATGATCCCCCTTGATGCCGGAAGATTCAGGAGTTTCCCCGTTTCCGAATTTTTCCCAGGCAAGCATTGATTTACAGATGTGAATCCCGCGGTCATTGATGATTTGGGTTTTCCGGGTTTTGAATCCGGCAGCATCAAAAATCTGCGCTACCGAATATCCCAAAAGATTATTTCGTATGTGACCTAAATGAATAGGTTTATTGGTGTTTGGGGAAGAATATTCCACCATGACCAAGGGGGCATCGGATTTATTTGATATGAAACCAAAAGATTTATTTTCAGCGTTTTCAACCAATCCACTCAACCAGAAAGCATCTTCAAAAGTCAGGTTCAAAAAACCTTTAACTACATTGAAATCTTTTATTTTACCGTTTTCTTTCAGGAAATTTCCGATTTCATTTCCAATTTCTTCCGGCTTCTTTTTGAGTAATTGAATTAATGGGAATACCACAAGGGTATAATCACCTTCAAATTCCTTGCGTGTATTTTGAATCTCAAGCCGTTCAGGAGTTATTCCATATATTTCATTTACGGAATTTGATATGATTTCTATAACTTGTTTTTTGAGATTCATTTCATTCTATTTTGAATTTTGAATTTTGAATTTTGAATGCTTAACAAAACATCTTAATTCTGAATCCAAAATTTATAATTTATAATAATTTTAGTTTGCCATAGTTGTATAAACATTCTGAACATCATCATCGTCTTCAATTTTTTCCAAAAGTTTATCAATGTCGGCTTGTTGTTCTTCAGTTAATTCTTTGGTAACCTGAGGAATTCTGTCAAATCCGCTGGAAATGATTTCGATGCTGTTTTCTTCGAAATATTTCTGAAGCGAACCGAAATTTTCAAACGGTGCATATACCATTATATTTCCTTCATCTTCAAAGATTTCTTCAGCGCCATAATCAATCAGTTCCAATTCCAGTTCCTCTACATCCAGCCCTTCAGCCTTTACCGTAAAGTTACAGGTGTGGTCAAACATAAACTCTACCGAACCCTGCGTTCCCAAACTACCGTTACATTTGTTGAAATAACTTCTGATGTTGGCAACCGTTCTGTTATTGTTATCTGTAGCGGTTTCAACCAAAACAGCAATCCCGTGCGGGCCGTAACCTTCAAACAAAACCTCTTTGAAATTTGCAGTGTCTTTATCGGATGCTTTTTTGATGGCCCGTTCTACATTTTCTTTAGGCATGTTCGCCGCTTTCGCATTTTGCATGACTGCCCGCAGACGTGAATTAGCCTCCGGATTCGGGCCGCCTTCTTTCACAGCCATTACAATATCTTTCCCGATTCGGGTAAATGTTTTGGCCATGCTGGCCCAACGTTTCATTTTTCTTCCTTTTCTGAATTCAAACGCTCTTCCCATTTCTTAATAGATTTTAGCGTTGCAAAATTAATTGTTTTTGAAGAATTATGACCATAAACTCATTATAAGAATTTTTAATAAACTTTTCACGATTTGATTTAATTTCTACAATTCCTATGTTCTATCTTTGTCAATTAAGAAATCATACTATTATATATGAAAAGCGTTATAGAAGAATACCAGGAAATAGTCAGTAAAGCATTGGAAGAATTCTCCTTTAAAGAATTAGAACCGCGACAGCTATATGAACCTTGTGATTATATCATAAGCATTGGAGGCAAACGTCTTCGCCCGATTATAGTGATGCTGGGTTCTTATGTTTTTGACGGTAAACTGGAAGATGTGTTGAAGCCCGCTCTGGCAATAGAATTTTTCCATAATTTTTCTTTGATGCACGATGATATAATGGATGCTGCTCCGCTCCGAAGAGGAAAAGAGACCGTCCATATAAAATATGATACCAACATAGGAATTCTTTCCGGAGATGCAATGCTGGTCAAAGCATACCAGATGTTTGAAGATTTACCCGCGGAAAAATTCAAGGTGGTTACGAGGTTATTTTCCAAAACTGCCGCAGAGCTTTGTGAAGGCCAGCAATATGATATGAACTTCGAAACCCAAAATAAGGTTTCTTACGAAGAATATATAAATATGATTACCCTGAAAACCGGTGTAATGATGGGAGCTTCTTTGCAAATAGGAGCCTTGATTGCCAATGCTGATGAAGATGACAGCCAAAATCTTTACGAATTCGGAAAGAATTTAGGGATAGCCTTCCAGCTGAAAGATGATTATTTAGACGTTTTCGGGCAACAGGATTTCGGTAAAATTCATGCCGGGGATGTTTTTGAAAACAAAAAAACCATATTGTTCATCAAAGCGCTGGAAATTGCAAACACAAAAGAAGCAGATGAATTGAAATTCTGGTACAGTATGAAAACCGATAATGTAGATAAGGTTTATGCCGTAGAAAAGATATTCCGAAAACTGAAAGTTGACCACAGTATTATGGATCTGATTTCTGAATACACACATAAATCAATGGAATATCTGGATAAGGTACGTGTAACGGAAGAGAAAAAATCTCAGCTTCGCGAATTGGCTTCGTCATTGATAGAAAGACAAATCTGATGCAGTTCAGAACCGAACTTTATTTAAAGGAATCAAAACGTAAAATAACCCATTCCGATAAAATCATCGGTTTAGGTTCTTGTTTTGTGGATTCCATAGGGAATAAATTAAATCTTGGAAAATTTAGAATTCTTCAAAATCCATTCGGCACTTTATTTCACCCTGTAGCGATTGAAAATGCTTTGGCGAGGATTCACTCAGCGGTTTATTATACGGAATCTGAAATCTTTAACCGTGACGAGTTGTATTTCAGTTGGGATCACCACACCTCATTCAACAAAACATCGCTCAGATCTGCTTTGGAAGGAATTAATTCCCAACTGGAAAAAGCAAATGAATTTATTCAGAATACAAATGTTTTTATTCTGACTTTCGGAACTTCATGGGTTTATAAAATCAAACAACTGGATTTGATAGTAGCGAATTGCCATAAGGTTCCGGCACAGCATTTCGAGAAAGTTTTACTGACGGATGCACAGATTAAATCTTCGATCAAGAATTGTTTCAATTTTATTCTGGACATCAATCCAAATGCGCAGATCATTACAACCATCAGTCCTGTAAGACATATTAAAGATGGTTTGATAGAAAATAACATCAGCAAATCTAGGCTGATTTCAAATTTATCCGAATTGGTTTCTCAATTTGACAATGTGGAATATTTCCCTGCTTATGAACTGATGATGGATGATTTGCGTGATTACCGTTTCTATAAAGAAGATTTGATTCACCCGAATGATATGGCGGTTGAATACATTTGGGACAAATTCTCAGAAAAATACTTCACGGAAGAAACATCCATAAAGATCAGAACGGCGGAAAAAATTCATTCTTCATTATCACACAGGCCGATGAACACAAGCTCCATAGCTTATAAAACATTTCTGTTCAACGTCATGAAAAAAATTGAACAAACAGAAAACGGATTTCTAAAAGGCAGTTTTGATTCCGAAAAAGAAACTTTAAAACACTTAATGAGAAATGCTGATTGACACACATACACATTTATATTCGGAAGAATTTGACCGGGACAGGGATGAAGCCATAAAACGCGCAAATGCAATTGGAATCAAACGATTTTATCTACCTGCCATAGATTCTTCTTATACCCAGAGAATGTTGGATCTGGAAGCTCAGTTTCCTGATCAAATGAAATTGATGATGGGATTGCATCCGACTTCTGTGAAACCGGAAACTTACCTGGAAGAATTGGAAAATGTGAAAAACTGGTTAGGTAAAAGAAATTTCGCTGCAGTTGGTGAAATCGGAATTGATTTATATTGGGACAAAACCAATTTAAAGGAACAACAAATTGCGTTCAAAACCCAAATTGGCTGGGCGAAGGAAAAAGGATTGCCAATTGTAATTCATTGCCGCGAAAGCTTTGATGAAATTTTTGAAGTATTGGAAGAAGAAAAAGACAATAAACTTTTTGGTATTTTCCATTGTTTTACCGGTACAAAAGAACAGGCGGAGCGGGCGATAGACTTCAATATGAAATTAGGAATCGGAGGCGTAGTTACCTTTAAAAATGGGAGAATTGACCAGTTTCTGAATGAAATTCCGATAGAGCATATCGTGCTGGAAACGGATTCTCCTTATTTGGCCCCCGTCCCGTACCGCGGAAAAAGAAACGAATCTGCCTATTTGCAAAATGTAATAGAAAAGCTGGTTGACATTTACAAAATTTCTGAAAAAGAAATAGCTCAATTAACTACCCGGAACGCACTGTCCGTTTTTGAAAATTGAGCTATCCTTTTTAACAAAAAATAGAAGTATATCTTATTTCACCAATGTAAATTTGGTATTGATGACTTCTGTTCCGTTTTGGTTTACCGCTTTCAAAACATA
>CAZKOC010000195.1:0-4435 GCA_964554275.1 uncultured Weeksellaceae bacterium | reverse complement strand
TCATAAATTTGAGGTAAACTTTCTGCGTTTTCAAACACAACGTCGATTACGGGTCCAATGATTTGTGCGATTTTGCCTTTATGGTTTGCCATTATTGTAAAGATTAAGTGTTTTTAAATTTTGCGCAAAGATAAGTTAATCAACCGATTCGACACCAATGATTAATAAGATTTTTATCAGTATTTTCCTTTTTGAATTCTTTCGTAAAATTGCACGGTAGTTTACAAGCACTTACCTTTGCTGCCAATGAGAATTTTTGATTCCATAGAATCTTTTCAAAATGTAAAAAACCCGGTTTTGACTTTGGGGATGTTTGACGGCGTTCACATCGGGCACCAAGCAATTATCCAACAGTTAAATCAAATTGCTGAAGAAATCGACGGCGAAAGTACGCTTCTTACTTTTGAGCCCCATCCCAGATTGATTTTGAGTAATGGAAATACAGATTTGCAGCTTTTGACTCCTTTGGATGAAAAAATTGAGTTACTGGGAAAATTGGGATTGCAAAATCTGATTCTGCATCCTTTTACAAAAGAATTCTCGCAATTAAGTTCTCAAGAATTTGTCAAAAACTTATTGGTAGATAAAATAGAAGTTCATACCGTTGTGATTGGCTATGACCACCATTTCGGAAAAAACCGTGAGGGGAATTTTGACCATTTGTCTCAACTGTCTATAGAATTGGGATTTGATTGTGTAAAAATTGAAGAAATCAAATCAGATGATTCCCATATCAGTTCCACACAGATTCGAAACGCGCTTTTTGACGGAAATATTGAATTCGCCAACAAGGGTCTGGGCCGAAATTATTCTTTAACCGGAAAAGTAATTCATGGTGACAAACTCGGCCGGACTTTGGGATTCCCTACAGCCAATCTGGAATCACCTCAATATAAACTCATTCCGAAAGATGGCGTGTATATCGTAAAAGTTCATCATAAAGGTATTTTTCACAAAGGATTATTGAGCATCGGGACACGTCCGACCGTGACCAATTCAAATGAAAAGCGTGCAGAGGTTTTCATCCTGAATTTCAATGAAGAAATTTACGGTGAAATGCTTACGCTTGAATTAATTCAGTTCATCCGCGATGACCAAAAATTTGATTCAATTGAAGAATTGGTCGGGCAAATGAATTTAGATTTGAAAACTGCGAAAGGATTTGAATTAAATTAAATTTTTCCAAATCATTTTGGTTTGACTTTTGCAAATCCAAATTGGACTAAACTTTTCAATTATGGGTTTCAGAAAAATTTCAATTCTATTTCTTGTGTGTTCATTCGCCATTTCCTGTTCCGATAAAAAAGAAGAGTCGGTAGAAAATGAACCGTTGGCAGAACCGGATTCAGTAAATGTTGTAGAAAATTCCGAGACCATAAATTTTAAGGAAAATCCAACGATGAAAGTTTGGTTGGGTTTCTACAAAAAAGAAAATCCGGAAATGGGATTGGATAATTTTGAATTGCAAAAAACCGAAAAGTTAGAGACGATGGGCGGAAGCGTTTCGGGTACGTTTGACAAAGAATTTGATTCGGTTTATTTGCCTTTTTTAATTTACAATCCATCCAAAACGATGTACGTGGATTTGGACAGCTATAATTGGGTGCTGGACAAAAATGGAAACGCAATGTTTGAAGCCGATCAGGAAGTAAACCTTGTAAATTTAAAAGATGAAACTGTAAAAAGAGTTGGTTTCTATGGCCCATCACATTGGGTTGAAGATGCTTTTTGGATAAATGATTCTGTTTTTGTTCTGTTAGAAAATGATGACCAGAACCAAACCGGATTTCAATTAATTAATTTGCAGGAAAACTCAATTTCGAGCTATATCAATACAAAGTCTCTGAAAATCAGAGAGGAATTTTATAATGATATGAGATTGAAAAGCAAAGGAATTCAGGTTTTGCACTGATTTAATCACTCAACCCATGTAATATCATGTGTTTTAAGTATTTCCAAAAATTTATCTTCTTTGCCTGACTTTTTCATTTCCTGATTTATGATTAAGATAACCTGCTCCGCATCGGTCCTGTAAGGCGATTTTGATTCAACATACAGATTGTATGCTCTGCACATATAATCCAGTCCTTTTTCGTGTTTATTTAAAAATACCGCGTAAACTCTCCCTGCACCATAATAAAATTCAGGGTTTTCTTTATGAATTGCACCGTATCGCTCATAAGCTTCAATTGCTTTTTCATACTCTTCTGTATATTGATATACAATCGCTATATTCTGAAGCGGCATCACTCCATAAGGGTCTATGGACAATGATTTTTCATAAGCCTCAATTGCCAAATCGTATTTCTCCAATCTTCTGTAGCAAATTCCGATATTGTCCCATGCAAAAGCAAAATCAGGATCTATCTTTATGGCCTCCATGTAATATCCTATGGCTCTTTCAAAATTTCCTTGTTTTGATTCTTCAATTCCAAGAGAGTAATACCTTCTGGCTTCAGGGTCATCTGATACGGATTTTTCGCTTTGTTTTTCATTCGAAGCGATGACTCCTTCCAAAGCATTACAGTTATTCATCAGATAGCGCTCAATCTCATAGTAATATTCTTTGTATTCCCTGGAGTCTTTATCCAGATTTACCGAAATATCGACCTGCTTTTTTCCGTCCTTTTCTACTGCATCTTTTATATAATCGATATTGAAAAGTTTTGAACCCATCTGATATGCTCCGGTCTGTTCATCAATACAACTATGAATTTCTTCAATCACTTCTTTTTTAATCCTGTCGTACAGACTGATAGAATCTATACACTTACAGGCATTACCCGCCAGTTCTTTCAGTAATGAATTTTCTTTCTCTTGGGAAAACATTGTGATAGAAATAATTAAAGTTAAAAAAATATATACCCCTCTCATTTTCAACAATTATTTTATTATTTTTTCACTACTTTCTCAAACTGAACTCTCCCATTTTGTAATTCGATTTTCAGAAAATAAATTCCATTTGGCAAACCATTTAAATTGATTTGAGTGGAATTCAAATTCTTTCTGACAACTTTACCCTCAGTTGATACAAGTTGTACCGACTTAATTTCTTTTCCGGATTGGATGTTCACCAGTCCATTGGTCGGATTCGGATAAATAGTGATTTCGTTTTCCAAACTGGCATCAGAAACAGAAAGTAAATCATTGTAGGCATCTTCGAAATTGGGAATGCCATAACCCATCTGGTTTGTAGGATTATTAAAATGATTTGCAGATTGTCTTACTTTTTGCCTCATGATGGTAGGATGTATCCCGGGAAATGCCTGAATTATACAAGCCATGGCTCCTGCCATAATCGGAGAAGAAAAGGAAGTTCCGCTCCCGCTATCTATATCGCCGTTTGGCCTGATGATATATGCCGAAGAACCTCTGGCCGACACATCCGGCTTAATTCTTCCATCTGCGGTGGGGCCATATGAAGAAAATCCTGAAGATTGCCCGTTGCCATTTACGGAACCAATTGTAAATACATCTATGCCATCTGCCGGAGCTGTAATATAATGCCACTCATCATTTCCCGAATTTCCTGCAGAATTTACAACCATTATTCCTTTTTCAGCCGCTATTTGCGCTCCTCTGGTGATGAAGGCCGTTTGTCCGTCCATGTGTTCATAGGTGTAATTATAACGGCCATCATCGAATTCGTTGTAACCCAATGAGGTGTTTATAACATCAACCCCTATGCTGTCAGCACGTTCTGCAGCAGCAATCCACCAAACTTCTTCCTGCGGGATTTCTTCTTCGGTTTTTTCTGTAATGAAAAGGTAATAATCAGCATCTATAGCCGTTCCAACATATTGGTTTTCTATGTATCCGCCCATTGTTGACAGAACCATTGTTCCATGAGTTCCGCGGGTATAAAAAAATGAATCATCATCTACAAAATTGTAGCCGCCTTTGATTTTGCCATTGTTTCTTAAATAAGCAAAACCCGAAACCACATCAACTCCGGGGAAGCCCGCGTCTAAAACCGCAATAGTGATTCCCTGTCCGGTAAATCCTAACTCATGCAGATAGTCCAGTTTAAGTTGAGTAACCTGTGCTTCGGTATTACCGTAAACAAAATCAGTTTCTGAATCTTCCACTGTAAATTTATCCTGAACTAGCTGGGATTTATTTTTGGGAGCTCCCGGATCCTTTACAAAAGTTTCTATTCCCTGCACAAATGAAAGCCCTTCCACTTGTGCCATCTGGGTTTCATTTACTTCAGCAAAAATCCCGTTGAACCATTTTGAAATTACAACCGGTTGTATGCCTAATGCTTCAACCTGAACAATATAGCTTTGCTCAACAGGGACGTCCTGCATATTGAGTTCTATATTGTATTTCGCTCTTCTGTCCAGTGCTTTCTGAGAAAGCATAGAAGTAGGATTGGACAAATAAGTAGCTGCGGAAGGTTTGTCATTGAATTTAATCAAAACAAACTCCTGTG
>CAZKOC010000194.1:0-4443 GCA_964554275.1 uncultured Weeksellaceae bacterium | reverse complement strand
TGCTTCGACAGATCATTAAAAACACATTACAAATCATAGTGAAAGAATAATGGTTTTAGTAAGCACCAAAGATATTTACAATGTTTCCGGGCTCAAAAGGCTGGGCGTTTTGGGGTTACCCATTGCCTGGGGATTCAAAAATATCAGTGGTCTGGAAAAGCTCAATGATATATACAAAAGAGGAATTGAAAAAGAGGCTCCTGAATTTCTTCAATATCTTTTAGATGATTTAGAAATAAATTACGAGCTGCATGAAGAAGATCTGAAAAGAATTCCGGCCGAAGGTCCTTTCATCATTGTTTCCAATCATCCGCTGGGCGCGTTGGACGGCATTCTGATGATGCATATTATAAGGAAAGTTCGCCCTGACTTCAAAGTTATGGGTAACTTTCTGCTGCATCGTATAAAACCACTGGAACCAATGGTCATCGCGGTAAATCCGTTTGAAACACGGAAAGAAGCTTATAGCAGCAGCGGGGGAATGAGAACGGCTTTCAGGCATGTAAAGGAAGGCGGCTGCCTGGGGATTTTCCCGGCAGGAGAAGTTTCCGCCAAAGATGAGGAAGGAAACATCGTTGACCGTGAATGGCAGGAATCGGCCATAAAATTGATTAAAAAACTCGAAGTTCCCGTTATTCCCATGTATTTCAGGGCAAAGAACAGCCCGTTCTTTTACAGGATGGCAAAACTGCATCCTAACCTGCAAACAGCCTTGCTTCCATCTGAAATGGTAAGACCAAGGGTAAAACCCATTCAAATCAGAATAGGAAAACCCATTTTGGCAAAACAACAACATGAGTTTGACGACATTGCTTCTTTTAGTGAATTCCTGAGAAAGAAGACCTATTCATTATCAACTTATTACACGCAGAAAAAATCTTCGTTGATGGACACCCTCAAAATCCCGTCAACCATTGCTATAAACACCACCAGCAAAAAACCCAAACCAATTGTTGCGGAAACTTCCCCTGAATTGATCCAGGAAGAAATCAATTCGCTAAGGAAAATGGAAGATGCGCTTTTGTTCAAAAACAACAATTACGAATGTTATTTTAGCAAGGCTAATGACATCCCTAATATACTTAGGGAAATAGGTCGCCTGAGAGAAGTTACATATCGTGAAATCGGAGAAGGAACCAATCAGGAAATCGATCTGGACAGGTATGACGTGCATTATCACCATTTGTTTTTATGGGATAATGAAATCAACCGGCTTGTCGGAGCCTACCGTATGGCTTTGGGGAAAGAAGTATATGAGCAATTTGGGATTAACGGATTTTATATCAACGAATTGTTCCATTTCGAAGCTGAAATTCATCCTTTTTTCAAGCGTTGCATAGAAATGGGGCGTGCATTTGTAGTGCCTGAATACCAGCAAAAACCAATGCCTTTATTTTTACTTTGGCGGGGGATTGTACACGTAACGCTCAGAAATCCGGAACAGAAATACATCATAGGAAGTGTTAGCATCAGCAATCAGTTTTCTGATTTTTCCAAATCATTGATGATTGAATTCATGAAATCGCATTATTACGACCCCTATGTGGCGCAGTATGTAAGAGCCAAGAATGAGTTCAAAATCAAACTGAAAGATGAAGACAAAGAATTTTTCTTTGATGAGGCAGAATCCGATTTAAACAAATTCGACAAATTGATTGATGAAATCGAACCGAACGTTTTGAGGCTTCCCGTTCTTATTAAAAAATATATCAAACAAAACGCACGCGTCATTGGATTTAATGTCGACCCGAAATTCAACGATGCCATTGATGGATTGATGTATATCAGAATCAGCGATTTACCCGAAAATACAGTAAAACCTGTTTTGGAAGAACTCCAGGCGGAACTTAACAGGAAACTGGGGTTATAATTTAACTCACATTTCACACTTTTTTATTTTAAGGAACCATTTTTGTGGTAATCCAATTATTCATTAATTTAAAAATAAAAAATATGAAACGTAAAGCGACAGCCGTTTGGAATGGCACTATCAAAGAAGGAAAAGGGCATATTACAACCGCCAGTACGGTTTTGGATAAAACCCAGTATTCATTTAAAAGCCGTTTTGAGGACGGAATCGGAACCAATCCCGAAGAATTGCTGGCTGCCGCACATGCAGGCTGCTTCACAATGAAATTGAGCGCAAATCTTACCGAAGCCGGTCATAATCCGGAAGAATTAACTACTGAATCAACCATATCGATGGCTGATGGGAAAATTTCAAAATCTGAGTTAATTGTATCGGCTAGAGTTCCCGGAATTTCAGAAGAAGAATTTCAAAAACTGGCAAAAGACGCGGAAGAAAACTGTCCGGTAAGCCAGGCATTTTCATTGGAAATTACAATGGAGGCAAAATTGGTTTAGAAAAAATTTCATTATAAAATCAGGTTAAAATAATTTACGTTTTTTAGGCCGTATATTTTCATTGGAAAATTCCAACATATAAACCAACGCACAGCCTGCGACATATGCCCAAATATCATTAAAATCAAAGGTGCTTCCAATGAGAGTTGATGCAATTTTATTGTCCTGAAGGCTCAATCTTTCAATCAAATTAAATGCCTGTGAAATTTCGACTAAAAAGGCAAAAATGCCCACGCCAATGATCGTTTTCTTTTTGTTGAAATTGAAAAAAGTCTGAATAAAACAATAAATCAGAATTATCACTAGAACATCTCCCATATTGCCTCTGATAATGGGATTTTTGACAAACAAAGCAATCAGGATTTCAACAATCAGAATTGTCAAAAACAAGAATCCGTATTTTTTATCGAATCGAAAGTTCATAAGATTAAAAGTAATAAAATGAAATAAAAGGATTTAAAGAGTATAACGCATATAATTCAATGGTCGGATCCTTGGCTTAATTCTCTGATGATATCAAGAATTTTATTTAATGTTTGTTGCGGTGTCAGATCCCCATTTTCGACCATTATGGCATCTTCTGCCTTTCGCAAAGGAGAAATTTCACGCGTAGAATCCATCCGGTCACGTTCCGAAATATTTTGGAAAACATCATCATAAGTGGCCGGATTATCGGTTTTGAGTAATTCTTCATAGCGTCTCCTGGCTCGTTCCTCAGCAGAGGTATTCAGGAAAATTTTCAAATCGGCATCAGGAAAAACGGTTGTTCCTATGTCCCGGCCGTCCATTACAATTCGTTTATTTTTACCTAATTTACGTTGTAAATCAACTGAAAAATCACGCACTTCGGGGATTTTAGCAATCAGACTTACCTTTGAAGAAACTTCCATTTCACGGATTTTTTCTTCCACATTTTCACCGTTCAGGTAAATTTCATTTTTGCCGTTTTCGGGATTCAATTCAAAATGGACATCAATGAAATGAAGCTGTGGGACCAATTCGCTTTCAATTACTTCATTTCCCTGAATCATTCCGTTTTCCAAAGCATAAAGCGTAATGGCGCGATACATCGCTCCGCTATCTATATGTACATATCCCAATTCTTTTGCAAGCAATTTGGCAAGTGTACTTTTTCCGGTAGATGAAAATCCGTCGATTGCAATTATTAAATCATGCATTCAACAAATTTAGAATTTAGATTTTAGAATTCAGAGTTTTTTCTGTATTCAATCCTCTTTTCTCAGAATTTTTGAATCCTTTCATATTAAATCTGAATTCTAAAACCTGCAATCGTAAATTAATAATAAGGATTGCTTCTCCAGTAATTACTTCCCTGAAGTAATCTGTCGAGGTTGACAATCAGCCCAAAGTGATTGGAATTTGCGCCCTTGTAATAATTAGCGTGCGCAAATTCAAACCGGAATGCATGAACCCTGATCCCGAAACCATAAGTAAGTCCCGCAAAAGTTCGCGTGTCTTCAAGCCTAAGTTCGTTTCCTCGTTTGAAATTATACCCTAATCTTATATTGAATCCTCTATCCGGAAATAATTCTCCACCCACAGAAACGTGGTCGATGAATTTCCTCAAATTACCTGTTTCCTGGCCATTTTTATCATAGGGCATCGAAATATCAAACTTTTGCAAATCATGGAAAGTCACACTTAATTCCAGTGGAACGTGCTCCAAACGATGTGAAATTCCTAAGTTGATTTGTAAAGGCAGTTTTTCTTTTGTTCCTGCATACGTTTCAAGTTGGAGTCCAACATTTCTGATTGCCAATGAAACATTCGTGTTATAATCAATGTCATGAAAAACTCCTCCAAAATCTGCTGCTATGGCAGAAGATGAATAACTTTCTATTCTTGAATTTATGTATTTCACATTCGCCCCGACGGTGAAAAAATCACTCAGGTTATGAGCATAACCAATTGTAATTGCTGCGTCTTTCGCTGAAAAGTCTCCGGTTGGGTTATCATTTTCATCATATCCGCGGAAATCTCCATAATCCACATACTGACCATGGATGGAGAAAAAATTATAATCATCGTACTGATATACCGCCGAAACCGTTCCGAAAT
>CAZKOC010000193.1:0-4452 GCA_964554275.1 uncultured Weeksellaceae bacterium | reverse complement strand
AACCAAGCAACATCGGAGCCGGACCGTTGATGGTCATACTCACCGAAGTTGTCGGTGCACACAAATCGAACCCGGAATATAATTTTTTCGCATCGTCTAAAGTTGCAATTGAAACTCCCGCATTCCCTATTTTCCCATAAATATCAGGACGAACCGCAGGGTCTTGACCATACAAGGTAACACTGTCAAATGCCGTTGACAAACGAGCCGCAGGCATTCCCAAACTCACATAATGGAAACGACGATTGGTCCTTTCCGGCCCTCCTTCACCCGCAAACATACGGGTTGGATCTTCTCCGGTTCTTTTAAACGGATAAATTCCAGCTGTGTAAGGAAATTCACCCGGTACATTTTCCTGCAAACTCCATCGTAAAATATCTCCCCAGGCTTCATATCTTGGCAGGCTCACTTTTGGTACCTGCGTATGGGAAAGCGATTCTGTATGTGTTTTGATTTTGATTTCTTTATTACGAACTTTAAATGAATAAACTTCATCGGAATAACGCTTTTTCTTCTCTTCCCAGGTGTGGATAATTCCCTTATTTTCAGGTGTTAATTTTTCTGATTTTTTATTTTTAATTTCCTCTAAATCAGATTCTTTATTATCTTCTTTTAAAATTTTACTTGAAATATCCAGAGCATAAATTTCCTGTGCCAGTTTGCTTTGTTCTTCCACCCATTTATCATATGCATGATTGTTTTCCGCAATTTCAGAAAGGTAACGCACACGCTTTGGCGGGATAACTGCCGTAATTTGTTCTTTTGCTACTTTGTCGAATTGCAAACCTGAATCAAATTTACCTTGCAGAGATTCATTCAATTTTTCCATCAACGCTTTGTAAAGCTGATTGGTTCCGGCATCGTTGAACTGAGAAGCACGTGTCGGATAAACCGGCATATTCTCAGGAGATTCACTGAAGCGTTCGTGGTTGCGTTGAAATTGTTTCTTTACGTCCCGCAAAGCATCTTCCGCACCTTTTTTGTCGAATTTGTTAATCGCTACGATTTGAGCGAAATCAAGCATATCTATTTTTTCTAACTGGGTTGCCGCACCATATTCAGGCGTCATCACATATAGAGGAAGGTCTGCGTATTCCATCACTTCTGCACCGGATTGCCCGATTCCCGAAGTTTCAAGAATGATCAGGTCGAATCCGGCAGCTTTCAAAACATCTAAAGCCGGAGCTATATGTTTTGAAATCGAAGAATTTGCCTGACGGGTTGCCATAGAACGCATATAAACTCTTGGATTGTTAATGGAATTCATACGAATTCTATCCCCTAATAATGCACCACCCGTTTTGCGTTTGGTCGGGTCAACTGATATGATACCGATTGTTTTATCCGGAAAATCCAATAAATACCTTCTTACCAATTCATCTACCAAGGAGGACTTACCTGCTCCACCAGTTCCTGTCATTCCTAAAATCGGGATATGGTTTTCTTCGGCTTTCCTTTTTATCTCTTCGTAGAAAGACTTATAGTCATCTAAATTATTTTCAAATGCAGAGATGGTTTGTGCCAAATGATGATTGTCTTTTTCTTGTAAAGTATCAATCATGTTTTGGGTCAATTTATCTCCGGTCGGGAAATCGGATTTCATCACCAAATCGTTGATCATTCCCTGTAAACCTAATTCACGCCCGTCATCGGGTGAATAAATACGGCAAATCCCATATTCCATCAGATCTTTAATTTCCGAAGGAAGAATTACGCCGCCGCCGCCACCAAAAATCTTTATATGCCCTGCACCCTTTTCCTGAAGCAAGTCAAACATGTATTTGAAATATTCGTTGTGACCACCCTGGTAAGAAGTCATTGCAATTGCTTGCGCGTCTTCCTGAATGGCGGTATCGACTACTTCCTCCACACTTCTGTCGTGCCCAAGATGGATGACCTCAACTCCCGTGCGTTGAATCATACGACGCATGATGTTGATAGCAGCATCGTGCCCATCAAAGAGTGAGGCGGCTGTAACGACACGAATAGCGTTTTGAGGTTGATAGATGTCTTTTTTTATGTCGAATTCTTGTTTTTCCTGTGTTTGCGGCATTGTTATCTGTTTTGATGTTGGTGTTGCTAAAACCGAATCCAAAAATACGATAAAATTTGAAAAGCTGTATGCTTTAGGCTTTAAACGGAAATAAGTTAAGAAGTGCTTCTTTAGAAGGACATCCCTGAAAATATATTTGAAGATTTAAGTGATTAATCAATAAACCTTATCTTTTACGCAAAATTGATATATGAAAAAGTATATAAACATACTGATTGGGATTGTGACTCTAATCTTTGTTGCTTCATGCAGTAAGAATCATGCAATAAATGAGGATAATAATTCAGGTTCAAATTCTGTGACTTTAAAATATGACATTGAAAGAATTGAGTATTCAGCATCGCCTTGTTTTGGAATGTGTCCTCAGTTTTCTATTGAAATCGATAAGGACAGAAAGGCAATCTATACAGCGAAACGTTTTAATTTCAGTAAAGAGTGGACGGGGACGGAAAATGATCTTGAAGGTGTTTTTGAAGGAGTGATAGATGAAAGTGTATACAATGTAATTGTTGAATTGCTGATTGAAATGAATTTCCCGGCATTGAATGAACGTTATGCCGTGCAATGGACAGATGACCAGACGGGAAACATCAAGGTTGTTTATGATTCGGGGAAAGTGAAAGAAATTTCGGATTATGGGATGCGCGGCACACCTGAGTTAGTTGAATTCCATAAGCTTTTCCTGAAGTTGAGGGAGAATCAGAATTGGGAAGAAGTAGAATAGAATTTTTATAAATTTTCTGAAAAAGAATTATTATTTATTGTTTATCAATAAATATTTTCTATTTTTGCTTCATTAATTTAAAATCAATGAACAATTATGGAAATTAAAATTAGTACCCAACAGATACTGAAAGTATTGTATGTGATCTCATGGATAATATTTTTAGGTGTATGTATTGATGCGGGAAGCATTCTTTTCACCGCTGTTTATGCTTCGGCTATTAACCCGGGCAATGCCGATTATTTTGGGCTTACGGATCTTTACAGGGTTGACCCCGGCCATTTCTTTGTTCAGTTATTGCTAATGAGCATCGTTGCAATAATGAAAGCCATCATATTTTTTCTGATCATAAAAATTCTGGGTAATCAAAAACTGAGTATGTCCCGGCCTTTTAACTTGGAAATGGGGCGTTTTATTTTTAATGTATCTTTCCTCGCGTTGGGAACCGGTATGTTTTCTTATTGGGGTGTTAAATATGCCGAATGGCTGGCATCTGAAGGTGTAAAGATGCCTGATGCAGCATCTTTACGCATAGGCGGGGCTGATGTATGGGTGTTTATGAGTGTTACTTTTTTTGTGATCGCTCAAATCTTTAAGAAAGGAATTGAAATTCAGTCTGAAAACGATCTAACTATATAAGCTATGCCAATAATTGTAAATCTTGATGTGATGATGGCCAAACGGAAAATGTCACTGAATGAGCTTTCAGAAAAGGTCGATTTGACGTTGTCCAATCTTTCAATTCTGAAAACGGGAAAGGCAAAAGCGATCCGCTTTACTACTCTGGAGGCTATCTGTAAGGCATTGGATTGTCAGCCCGGGGATATTTTGGAGTATGTTGGGGAATAGTAAATTAATTACTAATTACACAAACAGTTATTAAAATATTAAATGTTCGTCAAGTTGAACTTGTTTCAACTTCGCATTATTTCTGTAACATCTATTAATAAACATGATGTGATGCTGAAACAAGTTCAGTTTGACATGCGTAAATGTGGATTACTTACCGTAAATTTGCACTTCGAATTTTCAATTAAATTATGCGTACAAAATCCACGGGAAGAAAGCGAATCAACATCGTTACATTAGGTTGTTCCAAAAACGTCTATGATTCGGAGGTTTTAATGGGACAATTAAAAGCCAACGGCAAAGATGTGGTGCATGAAAAGAAAGGCGAAATCGTGGTGATTAATACCTGCGGTTTCATAGACAATGCAAAGGAGGAGTCTGTCAATACCATTTTGGATTATGTACAACGCAAGGAAGACGGTTTGGTAGAAAAAGTATTCGTAACGGGATGCCTTTCTGAACGATATAAACCTGATTTGGAAAGGGAAATTCCGGATGTTGACCAATATTTTGGTACGCGTGATTTACCATTGCTACTGAAAGCTCTGGGTGCGGACTATAAGCATGAGCTGGTAGGTGAACGTTTAACTACCACTCCCCGCCACTATGCTTACCTTAAAATATCCGAAGGTTGTGACCGTCCCTGTTCATTTTGTGCGATACCGCTGATGCGCGGCGGGCATCGCTCTACTCCTATCGAGGATTTGGTAAAAGAAGCGAAAAATCTTGCCAAAAACGGAACCAAAGAATTGATTTTGATTGCACAGGATTTGACTTATTATGGTCTTGATATCTACAAAAAACGTGCTTTGGCTGATTTGCTGAA
>CAZKOC010000192.1:0-4462 GCA_964554275.1 uncultured Weeksellaceae bacterium | reverse complement strand
CCGATAATCGCCCCGATCCCCAATGCTATCAATCCCCAGGTACCCAATGTTTTTTTGAGTGTATGTTCACCAATTTCATTGGCTTCAGCTAGTAAGGCTGATAAAGGTTTTCTAGTAAATAAACTCATGTGTGTGTTTTTTGATTTTTGTTATCAAGATGAACAAATGTAATAAAATCTTTATATTATCATTTGGAAATTTATTTTTTCGATAAAAAAGCTCATTTTTTTTGAATTATTTAAACCTAACAAAATCCTAAAATTCGATTAAAATACATCACTTTTAAAGTAGTATCTGATTTTATAATTAACTTGCCCGAAATTTAATTTGAAATAAAACAGATGAAAAAAATACTGATAGTTCTTTCGGCTTTTGTATTGATTATAAGTTGTAAAAAGGAAAATGAAAAAGTTGTTGGGACCAATGAAAATGGACAAAAACTAGTAATAGATGAAAACGGCGATACCGTTACGTTAGCTACCGATTCCATCGCTGCAATTCCGTCTAATGAAGCTTCTTTACAAAAGGCCGAAGATGGAAGCTATACATTTAGATACAATTTAAAGAAAGGAGAAACTTATCCTTTCTTATTAAAAGTAAATATGGATCAGAGCTTAAGTGACGGAACTCAAACCCAAAAACTCATCAATTCAAGGACTACTGAAGTTTCCTACTTTGTAGAAGACGTGGTTGACGGTAAATTTAAACTCAAAGCAACTTTCAAAGCATTTAGTGAAGATTTCACTTCCTCCGAAGGAGAAAAATTAGCATACAGCACAAATTCAACACAGCCTGCAGACAAAGATGTGGCACAAAGCTGGAAAATTTACAAAGCCATTACAGGGGAAAGTTTCCAAATGGAAGTTGACAACAAAGGAAAGGTATTGAGTGTAAATGGTTTAGATAAGGTTACTTCATCTGTTCAATCAAAATTGAAAAATGATTTCAGCGCAGAAGAACAAAAAATGATAGGTGAACTTTTGAAGGGTACCTTAAATTCAGAATTTATAAAAATACAATTCGAAGAAACACTTAATATATTTCCAGATAAGTCCATGAAAATAGGAGAGGAGTGGGAAGATTCCCAGAATATAAGCGAAGGCCCTGTAAAAGGCACCAATAAAGTCACACGAACACTTAAATCAATCAATGGAAATACAGCAACTATTACTGTAAATGGCGTTCAGAGTGTAAACGGGAAAGATACGCAACAAGGAGTTACCATGTCACTATCAAATAACGCCACCCTTACAGGGTCGGTTGATTTGGATTTAAGCTCAGGCTGGATCAAAAAAGTCAGCCTTACCAAAAATGAGACCATAAAGCAAACCATGGAAGGACAAGGGCAAAAACAAACCATGACACAAACTTCCATTACCAAAACATCAGTTAATTAATCATGTCATTACTTAAATTCGTATTATATTCATTAATTGCCTATTTGGTGATCAGGTTTGTTATGCGTATAATTAATCCGCCTAAACAACACCGGCCAAAGGCAGATCAAAATCAAAGGCAAACCCATTCGGACATGGATAGCCTGGAAAAGCCAAAATTCACTATCGAAGCCGAGTCGGTAGATTATGAAGTCATAGAATCAGAAGAAAAAGATGAAAAATAATAATCTCATTTTCAGTGCAATTGCAATCATCCTTTTTGCTATCATTGCCGTAGCTTATTGCTCTCCGGTGCTTTCGGATAATTCGATCATTCAGCCCGATATTGTCAATTACAAAGGAAGTGCCGAGGAAATGCATAAATTCCAGGAGCAAACCGGAGAAAACATTTACTGGTCCAATGCCATGTTTGGTGGTATGCCGACCTACCAGACCGGTGCGAAATACGATTATGATTTCATAAAAAAGATTGACCATACCCTTAGGTTTTTACCACGTCCTGCCGATTACATTTTCTTGTTGTTTGCGGGGTTTTTTATTTTGGGAATGGTCTTATTCAAAAATAACTGGAAATACGCTTTGACAGGCGCAGTTTTCTTTGCTTTGTGCGCTTACTTCTTTATCATCATTGCTGCCGGCCACAATGCGAAAGTCCATGCCATAGCTTACTTTGCACCTTTGGTAGCGGGGGTTATTTTGTTATATCAGCGAAAATACATTGTAGGATTTCTGCTCACAGCATTATTTATGGGATTGGAACTTTCAGCCAATCATCCACAAATGACTTTTTATTTATTCCTCGTAATGATGGTGTTCTTCATTGTTGAACTAATTAGTTCCATCAAAACAAAAGAAATCAGATCATTTGCAATTTCAACCGGACTTTTGGCTGCTGCTTGTTTTGTCGGGGCCGGATTGAATTCAACAAGGTTAATGACAACTTATGAATACAGTAAAGAAACCATCCGCGGGAAATCGGATATGACCTTACTAACTGATAAAGATTCGGGATTAGATAATGATTATATCACGCACTGGAGTTACGGGAAACTAGAAACTTTCAATCTTTTCATCCCTGACTTTATGGGCGGTGCAAGTCAGCCTGAAGAAGAAAATCTGAAAAATTACATTGCAGAAATACAAAAACAGCAACATCTTCTGGATCTGAACAATGAATTCAATGCACAGGCATTTGATTATCTGGCCTCCAGCCCTGTTTCTACTTATTGGGGCGACCAACCTGGGACTTCAGGTCCTGCTTATCAGGGAGCAATTGTTATATTTTTATTTTTTTTAGGATTGTTTTTAGTTCGGAATAAATGGGCAAATTACAAATGGTGGCTGTTAGGCGCTACTGTCTTGAGCATCATGCTTGCATGGGGGAAAAACTTCCAATTCCTCACAGATTTATTTGTTGATTATTTTCCGTTCTATGATAAATTCCGTGCAGTTTCGTCCATGCTCGTAATGGCTGAATTCACCATGCCATTATTGGCAATTTTGGCTCTATATGTTTTCTTCAAAGATGAGACCCTGACAGATGAATACAAAAAGAAAATCCTCATGTATGGCGGTGGCGGCGTTATCGGGTTATTGTTGATTTTCTATTTATTCGGCGGAAGTTTATTTAGTTTTTCTACCGAATATGATTTACAAACCAAACAACAATTTATACAACTTGTAAAAGAATACAATCCCAATGCTTATGGTGCCTGGGATTCTTTATTGAATAATATAAATAAAGCTTTGGTTCAGGACAGAATCGATATGTTCAAAGCCGATACATTGAGAACTTTGTTTTTTGTGGTACTAACTTTAGCTTTGCTGCTTGCTTATCAATTCAAATACTTGAAAAACAGTTTAATCATTGTTTTAGGAATAGGGTTTTTGGCTTTGATTGACGGATGGCAGGTCAATAAACGTTATCTGAACGATGATAATTTTGTTTCCAAAATGTTTGTGGATAGTCCGTTCCCGACGGAACTTTCTCCGAGATTGCTGGAAGGAGCGAGAGATAATTATAATATGATGGGAATTGCGCAAAAAGTTTCTTTCAATAAAAGTTTAGACAGCTTACGCAAAGCCGACAAAACCCAATACCGTGTATTTGATAATGTTTTCAGTACGTTCAATGATGCTACAGCCTCTTATTTTGTCAATTCAATCGGCGGCTATCATGGAGCGAAGCTGCATAATTACCAGGATGTGATTGATTTATATTTTTCAGGTTCTGAAAAGACAAAGCAGCTGGGGATTAATGGCCAGGTTGATATGCAAAAAATCCTGAACTTGTTGAATACCAAATACACCATACACGGAAGTGCCAGAACACCTATGATTCAGGCAAATCCTGATGCTTTTGGAAATGCCTGGCTGGTTTCAGATGTGAAATATGTGAACAATGCAAATGAAG
Source organism: uncultured Weeksellaceae bacterium (assembly GCA_964554275.1). Classification (GTDB taxonomy): domain Bacteria; phylum Bacteroidota; class Bacteroidia; order Flavobacteriales; family Weeksellaceae; genus Moheibacter. The sequence goes on along the minus strand of CAZKOC010000192.1, from coordinate 652 downwards.
AAATTCTTGCTTTGAAAGATGTGGATTTACGAAAAACGGTAATAATACAAAGAGAAAACAGTGTCTCAATTAAAGGTGAATCTTTTAAGCCAGATAGTCTTTCTTACATCAAATTAATTGATTATCAACCAAATAAACTTACGTATGAAGTAAACATTATTTCGCCTAAAATCGCTGTTTTTTCAGAAATTTATTATCCGCATGGTTGGACTGTAAAAGTAAATGGTAGTACACGTAGAATTATAAAATCAAACTATTTCCTGCGTTCAATTCCTCTTTACCAGAATGACAAAACTATTGTAATGGAATTCAATCCGCCAACTGTAAAAACCGGAAATACGGTTACTTTGGCTTTTAATATTTTGTTTGTGTTAATTGCTTTAGGCGGAGGATTTTATTGGTGGAGGAATTATAGAAAAGATTCTTCACTTCGCTAATGCTTCGTTCAGAATGACATAGACTCTTTTTTATCATTCTGAGTGAAATGAAATGGAGCGAACAATCTAAAATTAATAATTGGCGATGAACAAAAAAAAAGTTTTAATCATCACTTACTATTGGCCACCAGCAGGCGGGCCTGGTGTACAGCGTTGGTTGAAATTTGCAAAATATTTACCGGATTTTGGGATCGAACCGATTATTTATACTCCCG
>CAZKOC010000191.1:0-4473 GCA_964554275.1 uncultured Weeksellaceae bacterium | reverse complement strand
GACGACGTGATTTTATATGATGATAAAAATGATTATAATTATGAATCAGGAAACAATAAATTTTATAAATTTACAGACGGTAAGTTCAGCTGTTTGAATTGCGAGTATGATGAAGATTACGATAACGATGAAATCATCCGCATCAATGCGGGCTCGGACAGCGCTCATCAGATTATAGTATCCCCCAGAGGTGTGCATATAGAAGACGGACAAGACAAAGTCATTATAGAAAAGAAAAAAATAAAAATATCAGATGGTACAGATTCTCTTAACATTGATCTCTCTAATAATTGATTTGGTGCTTACAACCATCAATTAACAGATTTTCCAAGACCCAGACACCATTAGTGTGAAGATATGCCGGATGTAAAATGTCCGGCTTTTTTATTGTACCTATGTTGTTATATTTGTTAAATGAAATGCTCTTTTCACTAAAATGGAGATAAAATCAACATGATTTTAAGAGCATTCCATCTGACAGGTCCAAAAAATATAAAATACACAGATGAAAAAACTATTCGGAAAATTCCTTTTGGTAATTATGGGATGGAAGCTGGACATTGCGGTTCCGGTAAAAAATATTTCCAAATGTGTACTGGTTGCCGCACCTCACACCACTAATTGGGATTTTTATTATGCAGTTTCTTCATTTTGGGCTATGGGCATTCCTATGAAATTTTTTATAAAAGACAGCTGGACCAAGCCCTGGTACGGATTTTTAATAGAAAGTATGGGTGGGATCGGCATCAACCGTTCCCAAAGATCAGATATGGTAAACCATGCGGCAGAGCTCCTGAGAAACAATGAAAACCTTTATATACTCAATACGCCCGAAGGCTCACGCTCGTATTCAGAAAAATGGAAAACAGGATTTTATTACATTGCAAAAGAAGCCAATGTGCCTATCTTGCTGGCTTATGCAGATTACAAAAAGAAAATGGCGGGAATAGGAAAGATCATAGAATTGGAAAATAAAACAAAAGAAGAGGTTTTAGCGGAAATCGAAGCATATTATATCAACGTTCAGGGAAAATTTCCTGAGAATTACAACAAAAAAATTTATTGATGGAAAAGGAAGCCAAACTCGCTCAGCTCAATGCGATGAACAAAAATACAATGATGGAAGTGTTAGACATCCAATTTTCTGATGTTGGCGATGAATTCATTGAAGCCACTATGCCGGTGACCCCAAAAGTACATCAGCCTTATGGTATTTTGCATGGCGGAGCAAGCATCGCGCTGGCGGAAACAGCAGGCAGTGTATTGTCAGCTACCAGTATAGATTTTAAAAAATTCAAATCAGTAGGTATGCAAATGACAGCCAATCACCTTCGTCCCAAAAGGGAAGGTATGGTAACTGCACGTGCCGAATTTATCAAGAAAGGAAAGACAGCGCATTTGGTAAAAATCGAAATCAGGGACGAAGAAAATAACTTGATTTCTTATTGTCATTTAACCAATTCTATAGTTGCAATTGATTATGTATAAATATTTTGCAGAAAAATTAAGTCAGGCTATAAATTCAAATATTCCGTTTGCTTTGGTTCGCAAACCAAATGAAAAACTGATTGAACTATGGGTAAATGATGATTCCGAATCAAATATTTTTTTGTTACGTTCATTTGATAACCAAATAGAAAAATCAATTTCAGATAAAAACCCATTACAAATCAATCAGGAAGAATTTGATTTTGAATTTGAATTGAATTTACAATCAAGTATGGATTTTTACCCGGTTTCGGAAGAAAATTACATCAAATTAATTCAGAATACAATTGATAAAATTAAAAATTCAGAAATCGATAAAATTGTCATCAGTAGAATTAAACAAATTGAAAATAAAAAGTTTAATTTATTTAAATCATTTAAAAATCTAACAGAAAACCACTCAAACGCTTTGGTTTATTTGTGGCACAATCCCGGAAATGAAACATGGATGGGGGCTACGCCCGAATTATTGTTAAGCCGTATAGGAAAGGATCTGAAAACTGTCTCCCTTGCCGGAACCAAATTACCTGAAAATGAGTGGACGGATAAGGAATATGTAGAACAACAAATCGTGACGGATTACATAGTAGCGAATTTTTCAGGAGTTGACAATGTAAAGGTCGAAGGTCCGGAAACCGTTCAGGTTGGTAAATTCCAACATTTGAAAAGTTATATTTCTGCTGAAATTGATGATGATTCTCCCATTAATCATTTATTGGAAAAACTGCATCCGACTCCTGCAGTTTGCGGATTACCCAAGCAGGATGCATTTGATTATATTCTGAAAAATGAAGGCTATAACCGTGAATTTTATTCAGGTTATATAGGAATTGAAACCGAAAATTTACAAGAGTATTTTGTAAATCTTCGTTGCACACAATTCTTTGGAAATAGTATTTGGATTTATGTTGGTGGCGGGATTACGGCAGATAGCATTCCTGAAAAGGAATGGAATGAAACGGAATTAAAATCCGGAACTATCCAGAATTCTTTAGCCTGAAGCTACTGCGGCATTTAATTGCAGATAAATTTCCACGATTGTTCCTTTTTCGTTAAAATCGCTTTTATCTTTTATAACAGTATAGATGCTCTCTTTATTTCTTTGGTTGAATTCCTGGATTCTTTGATTTACTATATTGATTCCGAATGATTTATGATTTGTTTGTTCTGATTTATTCTTCAGCGATTCTTTATATCCGATTCCGTTGTCATCTATTGTAATTTTGATGCCGTCTGAAATTTTTTCAAAGTAAATATTTAACCTTTTTCCATCTTTTTGAGGCATTAACCCGTGCCATATTGCATTTTCGACATAAGGTTGCAGGAGAAGCGAAGGGAACTTCACTTCTTTGGTATTTATACTCTCATCTACTTCTATATGATATTTAAAGTTATGGTGAAGCCGCATACTTTCAATTTCCAGATACAGCTTAAGTGTATTGATTTCCTCTTCTATTGTATTGATTTCGTAAAAGTTACTGTCTAATATTTTTCTTATGAATTTTGAAAATTTATTGAGATAATTTACTGCATCTCTTTCCTTGTCTTCTATGATAAATGTTTTAATTGAATTGAGGACGTTGAATATAAAATGAGAATTCATCTGGCTTCTTAAAACCTTATTTTGCAGTAATGCTATTTCGGTTTCAAATTCCTGCATTTCTTTTTCTTTTGAAAGTTTTATATTTTCTCTTTTTTGCAATTCGATTTTTTCTTTGTACACATTCCTGATCCTGAATCCTAAACCGACCGCAAAAGCTGTAACTTCTATGATAATTCCAATAAAAAAGTAGGCAATTGGAAATAAAAATCCGTCTGTTACCCTCAATACTGTAAGTATGAGTGAAAGAGAAGCAAGTACTGCATAAATCAAAGTACCCCAAAAGAAACATAAAATAACAATGCCTTTTTCCCTCCAGGCTCGGTATAAAATAATGACAGCAACCATAAGAAACACCGGAATATGCAGATATATGAAATAAGCATCATAAAAAGAATTATCAAATACTCCGGCAATAACCAGCAATGCCAGAAGCGTACCCACTGACAGGCTTATAAAGCCATATAACCTCAGGGATCTGTATAGTTTTGGAAACTTTGTATCAATTCCGACTATGATAATTCCAAGGTAGAGATGAAAGAAATGATAAATAATTTGAATATGCCAGTTGAAAACTTTTTTGACCACCCATAAATGACTTCCTTCAACGACATTAAAAATACTTGCTTTACTGGCTATATAAAGTAACAAAAGAAAGTTGTATGAACAGTAGAAAAGAAAAATCCGGTCTTTTCCTGCTTTATAGGTTAACAGAGAAAGCAGAATGAAACAGCATAGCAAGGTCATGGTACTGTTCCACAATGAATCGGTAATTAACCTGGATGTTTGGCTGTCGATCATATTTTATCGAGAATTTCTCCCCGTTTTTGACGAGATACAGGAATGATGATTTTGTTTGCAAGTTCCACATATCCTTCATTTTTGTTATATGACAGTATTTTTTGGAGATTCACTATATATGAATTATGAATTCGGTAAAATAAACCTTCCGGAAGCATAGATTCCAGTTGTTTCAACTTTTGAGAAAGTAGCATTTTGTTTCCGTTTTCAATATGTACATAACAATAATTTCCATCACTTTCACAGTACATGATATCATCCGGATTTAAAAAGTGAATTTTTCCCTCATAGGAAATTTTTATTTTTTTTGAATGGGAACCTGATTGATTCAACCGGTCCAGAGCAATTTCTAGAAAATCTTCCTGTTTCTTTTTTGAGAGGTTTTTTTCTATCTTTTTTATGGTAGATGACAAATCGTCCATATCAACCGGTTTCAATAAATAATCTAATGCATCTTCCTTTATTGCATTTATCGCATATTTACTATATGCAGTCGTAAATATGACGTAAAAATTTCTTTCGGAGAAATTTCTTAAAAATGACAACCCATTCATCTCAGGCATTTCAACATCTAAAAAGACAGC